>DRLE01000124.1 GCA_011051475.1 Gammaproteobacteria bacterium | reverse complement strand
TTTCGATGAACATCTGTATCAGGTTGCGACGGCCGTGGCACTCTTTCCTGAACTGCCGTAATACCTCGGTCAGGGGAAAGTCCGCAGACTTGCCCTGGTCGAAAAAGCCGATGGCTGCCTTGCGCTGCTCGGCGTTGAGCTGCATCTGATCCATGATGTTCTGCGCGGAACGGATTTCCTGTTTGCTGACACGACCGTCGGCCTTGGCGATATGGCCCATGACGGAAAAGGTGGTGGTGAAAAACGCCGCCTGTACACGCTCCTGGTCACCCGGCGAGAAATGCCCGGTGTCGAACTGCTCGGACATCTTGATGCCGCGGTCCAGGTTGCCGCCAAGGGCGGCGCCGATAATCGCACCCAGCGGCCCGCCGAAAACGTAACCCAAAGTCCCGCCAATAAAAGTGCCCCACCAGGCCATATTATTTCCTCAGAAATTGCTAAAAGTCGGATTCTACCACTAGCGTTGTATTTTATATCCGCAAATGAACGCGAATAAACGCAAATGGTTCATTGTCGACATGATTTTTTACCTGTGACGGAAAAGCACATCAGAAGTAGGCCAGCATAAGGTACGTTGCTGGCGTGAAGCCGGCAACGTACCTTATGCCGGCTTACAGATTCACACGTTCAGGCTCATTTTCATATTCTCGCATATATAACGAGGGGAAAAAGGGGGTAAATATAGCCGCAAAGAACGCAAAAGGCGCAAAACAGGCAATTGCTGTTTTATAAGTGGGCGGATTCGGCTTGTTCGCTATTTTGAAGAGAAAATGATTCTATGTTTGTAGTGTATTGATATGAATCGCCAGCTGGTCAAGGAGCTGTTCGATGCTTTCCGATTCCAGCAGCAGCTGCTTCTGCCGGTTGTCTATCGGCAGCAGTTCGCCCAGGCGGTAGCAGATGTCGGTTGCAGAAGAAAAATCGACCCGGTCACGGTAGCGGGCCGCGAACGGGTGTTTGAGCAGTTCTTTCAGGGTGCCGGCCAGGGGTTCGGCATAGCCCGGCAGCGGCAGGCCGGGATCCAGCGCCGGGATTTCACGGGCCTGCGCCAGCAGCAGGCCGTCATCCCTGACCGAGCTGGCGAACAGGTGCACACGGTGCCTGGCTTCTATATTGATACCCAGCATATTGCCGGCAAGCGCATCCCAGTCGACTATCTCCACGTAGCAGCCGGTACTGTATATACTGGGCGTGTCACCGACCTCGCGACCCTCGTTTATCAGTACGCTGACAAAACCGGTCTCCTGCTTCATGCAGTCGGTGATCAGGCTGAGATAGCGTTGCTCGAAAATCTGCAGGGGCAGTATGCTGCCGGGAAACAGAACGGTGTTCAGGGGAAAAAGAGCCAGTTTCATTAAACTATTATGCCGCAGGTGCAGCGATAGCTGCTAATAAAATTTGAAAGCGCCTGTTATGGCGGGCCCGTCTTATGCATCCATTTAAACATCAGTGTGTTCGTGACCTGGCATGGGCACTGGGTAGTCCGCCGCTGGTCAGTGGCGAGGCGGGTGGCTGCGTATGGCCCGAGCAGCGCTGGTTTGCTCATATTCTTGCGCAGGCCAGGCCCTGGCTGCAGTCGGTCGACGCACAGCCGGCAGAGCTGCAGCAGCTGCTGCAGGTGCAGAAAGATCGTCGCCTGGGGCGATATTTTGAAACCCTGTGGTTTTACTGGCTGCAACAGCATCCGCGCTATCAGGTGCTGGCAAGAAACCTGCAGCTGGTTATCGACGGTGAAACACGGGGTGAAATCGATTTTATGGTGTATGACCTTGCGCAGAAAAAGACCCTGCATCTTGAACTGGCGGTCAAGTTCTATCTGGGTGAAGGCGATACCCGGAGTATGAGTAACTGGTACGGGCCGAACCGGCATGACCGTATGGACCTGAAGGTGGCTCATCTGCGAGAGCGCCAGAGTGTGATCAGTCATGATCCCGGCGTGCGGCAGCATCTACAGCAGCTTGGCCTGCAGGTGGATGAATGCCGCGTCATCCTCAAGGGGCGATTGTATTATCCGTGGCGCTTTGGCGGTGGTGTGCCGGGCGGGCAACCGATAGCGCCGTCGGGTAGTGCCCAGGGACATCTGGATGGGGGCTGGCTTACGCTTGAACAGTTTGATAAGGCGTTCGAGGCAGGGGATAAATTTGACCTGCTGATCGATCGCGGCTGGCTCTCGGAAACCCCTTTGTCGGATGTCGGAAAACTTTACTCGAAAACCGAGGTGATTTCGCTGGTTTCGGCTGGAAAGTGTCGGGTTCCTTTGCACCTTAAGGCACACAAACCGCAACAGAGCGCGGTTTTCGTGTTTTTGACCGATATGTAGGGAATCTAAAAAAACATGACAAAATTGCAGATTTTGGCTTTTTTTTTCCAGAAGGTTGGTTATAATAAAGGCATGAATACTTCAGAAATTGCATTCCCGTTACAGCGCAGTGAGGTTGTTTCTCTGCTGCAGCAACATAAAATTTCACCGACGCGACAGCGTGTAGAAATCGCCGAGTTTTTATTCCAGCGCCCGCAGCACCTTTCTGCGGAAAAGATTCTTGAAGGTGTGACCAGTGCCGGTAACCGTGTGTCCCGGGCCACGGTATACAACACCATGGGCCTGTTCGCCAGCAAGGGTGTGGTTCGTGAAGTACTGATTGACCGTGAACGCGTGTTTTATGATACCAATACCGCCGTGCATCAGCACCTGTATAATGTCGATACCGGCGAACTTGTAGATGTTTTTGACGTGGATACCAGCAATGTCTGTTTGCCGGAGCTGCCGGAAGGCCTCAGGATTATTGATACGGATATTGTCTATCGCGTCACCTCGAGATAGCCTTTCCTGTTAATACCTGCCGGTTCAGGCCGGTCTTCAGGTTATGCTTCAGGCTATTCTTCAGGCCGTTCTATTTAATATCCCCGAGCAGTGCCAGGCGCAGTCTTTCCGGTAACGGATCGGTTTCGGCCTGGTAATGCGCATGGTTTATTCCCGCCCTGATCGATCCGCCGCTTTTCACGGCGGCAATCATATTGGCATCCAGTTCAAAACGCAGAAAATGCACGGCTGAGGTCTTTTCCTCATTGCTGCGCTCGAGATCTTCATCGGCAATTGCGTAAACCCGTGCCAGGTTTTCGACCTGCATCCATACCCTGTCCTCGATGCCCTTCAGGTTGCGTAGCTGGCGCCGGCGCTCGTCGGCATCGCCATACTGGATCATCATGGTTGCCTTCCAGTTGCTGCCGTCAGGTATCAACGGGTTATAGGTGGCCAGTTCCTCCTCGATAGCGGCGGCGTCAAATATCTTTTCAATGCGCAGCATCTCCTGGATCTGGTACTGTGTCAGCAAGCGGTCTTCAAACAACAGCATGACCACATCGCCCAGCATCAGGCGTCTGCTGTTCTTGTGCGCCATGATTTTGTGGCGGAATTCGTCGCGAATTTCGCTGTAATGTTCAAGCGGATAGAGGTCGTTACGGCTGAGTTTTTTCATAGAAACAAAAGCTTATCAATCAGGTAGCGTCAGATGGCATAGGCTCTGCGCAGCAGGCTTATCGGGTGAACCGGTGTACTGCCATTGGCCAGGGTGTTGCTGATATGGTGGCCGGCCAGGAAGCAGTCACTGGTATAGGCATCCGCCTGTTGCTGCTGAATGCGTCGGGCCACCGGGGCGCACAGGCTGGTGGCATTGACGTGGTGCTCGGATTTCATGGCGTAGCTGCCATCGTGTCCCGAGCAGCGCTCCACGGGAGTGACCTCGGTATCCGGTATCAGCTCCAGCAGCTTGCGCGTCTGCTGACCGGCGCGCTGCGCGCGCTGGTGGCAGGCGACATGGTAGACAATGCGCCCCAGTCCCCGGCGGAAATCGATTTTCAGCTGTTTGCTGCGATAAAGGCGCATCAGGTATTCAAACGGATCGTAAATGGCCAGCTTTACCTGCAGAACGGCCGTTCGTTCGGGGAACATCAGTGGCAGTTCCTGCTTGAACATCAGGGTGCAGGAAGGAATCAGGCTCACGATGTCCCAGCCATCGGCAATCAGTTCGGCCATACGGGGTATATTGGTATTCATGGCCAGGTTGACGGTGTCCAGGTCGCCCAGTTCCAGTCTGGGCATGGCGCAGCACTGACAGTCATCAATCAGCTTTACCTGTATATCATTATGCTCGAGTATGCAGATCAGGTCTTCGCCGATCTGTGGCTGGCTGTAGTTGCCGTAGCAGGTGGCAAAGATGGCAACCTTGTTGCCGGTTTCCCTGTGTCTGGCCGGTTGCGGGTGTGTTTTCCAGCGCTGTGACAGGCTTCTGGCCGGGTATTCCGGCAGCCAGGCCTGTTTGTGAATCCCCAGGGTTTTGTGCAGAAGCTTGCGGCCTGTCGGGCTTTTTCTCAGGTAATGATAGGCCTGGCGCAATAGCGGTCTGCTGGCGATTCTGCCGATCTTGTCCGGCGAGCTGAGCAGGCGGTCACGCAGGCGGGCGCCATCGCGGCGATATCTTACCGCCTTGGCGCGCAGCATCAGATGGGGGAAATCGATATTCCATTCATGCGGCGGCACGTAGGGGCACTTGCTCAGAAAACACAGGTCGCAGAGAAAGCAGCTGTCTACCACCTTCCAGTAGTCTTCCGGGTTGACGCCTTCGACATCCATGCTGCCGGCATTGTCGATCAGATCGAACAGGGTGGGGAAGCTGTGACACAGGCTGTGACAGCGGCGGCAGCTGTGGCAGGCACTGAAGACGCGCTGCATTTCACTCTGCAGCCGTTTTTCGTTCCAGAAGCCTTGCGTGTTCTGCCCCAGTGGCTGGCGGTCGGGCCGTAGCAGTCCGTCTTCTTTTATGGTGTTCATTATCCTGCGGGCGCGTGAGAGAAAGAGCCCGTAACCGGCTTTTCGGTCTTATTCCAGCGTGTCCAGCGCTTTCTGGAAACGGTTGGCATGAGAGCGCTCGGCCTTGGCCAGGGTTTCAAACCAGTCGGCAATTTCATCAAAACCTTCATCGCGGGCGACTTTCGCCATACCCGGATACATGTCGGTGTACTCGTAGGTTTCGCCGGCAATGGCGGCTTTCAGGTTGGTTTCGGTGTCGCCGATGGGCAGGCCGGTGGCCGGATCACCGGTTTCTTCAAGGTATTCCAGATGGCCGTGGGCATGGCCGGTTTCACCTTCGGCGGTCGAGCGGAAAACAGCGGAAACATCGTTATAGCCTTCTACGTCGGCTTTTGCCGCAAAATACAGATAGCGCCGGTTTGCCTGTGATTCACCGGCAAAAGCGTCTTTCAGGTTCTGTTCGGTTTTAGTGCCTTTCAAGCCCATGATTGTGCTCCTTGTTTGCCTGTTCTTTTTGGCGTGTTCAGATAAATTGTACAACAGATTGTTTTTATATTGTGCTATTTTGTGCTGAAAGATGTAATGTCAGATTGAATAATTTATTATTCGCTCATCGAGAATAATCACAGAGGAAATCCCCATGCGAGAAGTTGATGTCGCCATTCTGGGCGCCGGTAGCGCCGGCCTGTTCGCCCTGTCCCAGGTCAGACGCAAGACCGATAATTATGTACTGATTAACGGTGGCGAGCTGGGCACCACCTGCGCACGCGTTGGCTGCATGCCTTCCAAGGTGCTGATACAGGTGGCCGAGGATTTTCACCGTAAAAGTATTTTCGATCGTGAAGGTATCGATGGCGGCGATGCGCTGTCACTGGACGTGCCGGCCAGCATGGAGCATGTGCAGGACCTGCGTGACATGTTTGTCGATCGCACCCTGGGGGTGACCGATGAACTGGACGAAGAACACCTGATCGATGGTTATGCAAGCTTTGTCAGCAATGACACGGTCGAGGTCAATGGCGAGAAGATCAAAGCAAAAGCCATTGTAATCGCTACCGGATCACGACCGATCGTGCCCGATGAGTGGCAGTCCTTTGCCGAGGACATCATTACCACCGATGATTTTTTCGAGCTGGAAGACCTGCCGGCCTCCATGGCTGTTATCGGCCTGGGTTCCATCGGTCTGGAACTTGGTCAGGCGCTGAAGCGCATGGGTGTCGATGTTACCGGGGTTGACCAGCTGAATACTGTCGCCCGTCTGGCCGACGACAAGGTCAACGCCACCGCGGTAGAGGCCATTGGCCGGGAGTTCCCGCTCTGGCTGGGCGCGGCGGCAAGTCTGGAAAAGGCCGATGGCGGCGTCCGGGTTTCTGCCGGTGACAACTCGGTGGTGGTGGAAAAAGTGCTGGCCAGTCTCGGTCGCCGCCCCAACCTGGATCAGCTGAACCTGGCGGCTACCGATATCCCGCTGGATGAGCGTGGTATTCCGCAGTATGACCCGCTGACCATGCAGATAGGGGATCTGCCCATTTATATTGCCGGTGATGTGAATGCCGACCGGCCGTTACTGCACGAGGCCGGGCATGAAGGTCGCGTGGCCGGCTATAACGCCGTGCGCGAGGGTGTGCAGAAATTCAAACGCAAGGTGCTGCTGGCGATAACCTTCTGCGACCCGAATATTGCCATGGCCGGCGCCCAGCTGAATGAACTGAAGGCAGAGGAAATCGCCATTGGCGAAATTGCCTTTGCGCCGGTCGGCCGAGCCCTGATTATGGGCAAGAACCGCGGCCTGCTGCGCATCTATGTGCGCAAGTCCGACGGCCTGCTGCTGGGCTCTTCCATGTGCTGCGTCAAGGGTGAACATCTGGCGCATCTGTTGAGCTGGTCGATCGAGCAGGGGTTGACCGTATTCGATATGCTGAAAATGCCGTTTTATCACCCGGTTATCGAGGAGGCCCTGCAGGCCGCCCTTTACGGCGTTCTGCCGCAACTTGACGCCAAACAGGAAGTGGTCGAGCTGGAAAAAATCGACGAATAGCGCTTGCCGGGCGAGGCAGGCGCTGTTGCGCGCGCGGCTTCAGGCCGTGGCCGACCAGTGCGTCAGATTGTCGCTGGCACGTCGTCCCGGGTTTTGTCGCCGCTCGAGCATGGCTGCAGAGGCTGTGATGCGCTGTCGGCGGTTCCAGGCGGTGCGCCGTTCCCTTGCTCGTTTCTCTTCCGGGGCAGGCGAGTCAAAGGCCCGGCTCTGGGCGTGGCCCAGCTGCGTCATGATATAAGGGACGGGAAAGCTCTGCAGGTATTCTTCAGGCAGTCCGAGCAATGCCTGCTTGAAGCTGTCGGGTGCGAACAGCATGGGGATGATATTGTTGTAGTAGGCGGCTTTGGGCGTCATTTTCAGGATGCCGTTTTCGTAGTCGAGGTAGTCCAGTTCCACCAGTGCCGTTATCAGGTGCTCAAAAACCCGGTCGACGGCAACGCCGTACTTGAACTGCATTTCATCCAGGCTCACATAGGTAAAGCGCAGCTTGCTGGTCAGTTCGCGGCATAGCTCCAGTTCGCTGTCGAGTTTGTCGATGGAGGCCAGGGGCAGGCGGCCTTTGTCAATCATCTGGTAATAGGACTTCAGGCTGCCGACATTCTGGTAGGGGCGTTGCGGTGCGTAGCCCTGGGCATTAAGGCCCATCGCCAGCAGCGGCAGATTGTCCCAGCGGCGCAACTGGTGCCGGTAGGAAGCCTTGCCCGGCAGGATAAAAACATTCTGCAGCACCGGCTGATAACCCCAGGCGCGCAGCAGCTTTTCGGCGGCGGCGAACTGGCGGATCTTTTTCTCGTAGGCATCATCTTTCGGCGGCAGTAAGTCGTGCTTGGTCTCGGTACGCTGGGTGTCCAGGGCATAAATGGAAAAGCCGGGTACACCGAGATCGTGAAAACGGCTCAGTGTGTCGAGCAGGGTGTCATCGTCTTCCTCACTGAAGCCATACATGGTATCAACATTGACATTGCCGATAATGGCCAGCGCATGCGACAGCTCGTCCAGCGCCTCGTCGACCGAGTAGTTGCGGTTCATGCCGGCAAGCAGTTCCTCATCGAGTGTCTGTATGCCATAACTCAGGCGGTTGACGCCCAGTCTGTGCAGGTGCTCGGTTTTTTCGCGTGGCAGGGTGCCTGGGGCGGCTTCCACGGTAATCTCCGCATCCGGTGCAATGGTGAAATTGTCGTGCAGGCAGGTAAACAGACGTTCCAGATCGCTGTCGCTGAGGTAGCTTGGCGTGCCGCCGCCAAAATAGACCGATTCACAGACCTGCCCTTTGAATGCCTTGCTGTACAGCTGCATTTCCCGGATCAGATAATCAATGTATTCGTTGGCCAGCTCAATGCCCTTGCCCGGAATAATCGCGTAATAACAGAAGCTGCACAGGGACTTGCAGAAAGGGCTGTGCAGGTAAATTGAATAGCGTCCGGGGATGACAGAGCTTTGTGAAAACAGCTCGCTGGCCGTTTCCGGTGGTGTCGATTTGTTCAGCAGGGGTGGCGGGAAGGTCCAGTCAAAGCAGGGGAAGAAATCGTTCTGCACCGTCAGCAGATCAACCAGGCGTGATTTGATGGCGGAGGCGGCAAAGGGCGGCAGGCCCGTGGTGCTGCTGTCAATGGTATCGGCCTGATTGATTTCGGGGTACTGAAGAAGGCGTGATTTTTTATTGAAATACTGACTGGTTCGTTTCATTTTGACGGCTTTTTTATTGTTATTTTGCGGCCAACAATAGTATAAAAAACAACAAGCTGTCAAATAAAAATGTAATTACTCTTTAAGCTGTCATGTTTTATCTATATTTCATTATAAAAAGCGGTTTCCTGTAATCAGTCCAGGTCTGGATCCAGGGCCCTGTGAACAGCCCTGAAAAAAGCGGATTGTGATCAGCGCATGTGAGAACGAGACAGGGCTTGCAGTAAACAGCTGACCCGAATAGATGGCCATGGGCAGGAACCTTAATGCGTTATCACATGGCCTGGGCGCTATAGGCATTTCACGGGTTTTTCATGCCTAGTGTTTATGTTTGCAGGAAAACAGGGCTTCCGGTAGTGGCAGGCTTTTGCCTGTAACCTGTTCGAGGGCGGTGCGGCTGCCGGTTTTCTGCCACAGGTCCAGCGCAGCCAGTGGCTCCAGGGCCGGTGCACTGTAACCGCGAATGGTCTGCAGCAGATCCATCAGCAGGACGAAACTTTCCGCCAGTTGCCGGTAAAGCTCGGCAATGCCCTGCTGGGTGAAGCCGCTGATATGATGGTAGGCGCTACGCCCCATATCGACATAGTAACTGATGCTGACCTGGCGTCGCTGTGCGGTTTGCGGGTAGAGGCCGGAAACCAGCAGACACTGATCGCCGATATCGCGCAGCTGTTCGCTGCGCAGTTTGTGAGGGAGATTTTGTGATTGCAGGAAATCGAGCGCCAGCGCTTTTGCATTCAGACGGCTGTCGCGGGCGAAGCGCATCAGGGTGAAAACCAGATAGCTCTGCATGGCTTCATCAAGATGGCAGCCATAGTCCTGTTCGGCATCCTGTACCAGGGTATGCCATTGCGCCATTTCCGAGGAATCGAGAATAAAGGGTGAATCAGCATGTGTTTTGCCGGATTTTTTACTCATGATGTCAGCCTCAATACAAACCAGGGTGAATTTTTGAGCATTTGCAGGCCCTTCCCTCTGACAGGTGCCTGCTTTCAATATAGTTCTTTTTTACCATAAATGCCAAGGAAAAGCCTACATAGGGTATACTTCGCCCTTTCACTAATCGAATTTTAATGACAGGCTTTTCAATTACATGGCTTACGATGTTTCGACTTTTCAGGGACTGATTTTCGCGGTCCAGGACTACTGGCAAAAACAGGGCTGCGCCGTATTGCAGCCACTGGACATGGAGGTGGGCGCGGGTACCTTCCATCCGGCAACCTTCCTGCGCGCGATTGGCCCCGAACCCTGGCGTGCGGCCTATGTACAGCCCTGCCGTCGCCCCACCGACGGGCGCTATGGCGAAAACCCCAATCGCCTGCAGCATTACTACCAGTTCCAGGTGGTGCTGAAGCCTTCACCCGATGATATCCAGGAGCTGTATCTGGGTTCGCTGCAGGCGCTGGGTTTCGATCTGCTTGAACATGATATCCGCTTTGTCGAGGATAACTGGGAATCGCCGACCCTGGGCGCCTGGGGCCTGGGCTGGGAAGTCTGGCTCAACGGCATGGAAGTGACCCAGTTTACCTATTTTCAGCAGGTCGGCGGCCTGGAATGCCGGCCGGTAACCGGTGAAATCACCTATGGTCTGGAGCGCCTGGCCATGTATCTGCAGGAAAAGGAAAGCGTCTTCGATCTGATCTGGACCCGTGGTCCGCAGGGTGACGTGACCTATGGTGACGTGTTTCACCAGAACGAGGTGGAAATGTCCGCCTATAATTTCGAGCAGGCCGATGTCGATGATCTGTTTGCGCTGTTTGAACACTGCGAAAGCGAAAGCCAGCGCCTGATCGAGCTGGGCCTGCCCCTGCCGGCCTATGAAATGGTGCTGAAGGCCTCACATGCCTTCAACCTGCTTGATGCCCGCCATGCCATTTCGGTAACCGAGCGTCAGCGCTTTATTCTGCGCGTGCGTGCCCTGTCGCGTGCCGTGGCGCAGGCCTACTATGATTCGCGCGAGGCCCTGGGTTTTCCCATTGGCAATGCCGCCGGTGAAAAACAGGAGGGTGCAGCATGAAGCACGATGACCTGCTGATCGAACTGGGTACCGAAGAGCTGCCGCCGAAGGCGCTGAAAAAACTTTCCGAGGCTTTTGCCGGCGGTATTGTCGATGGTCTGAAAAAGGCCGGTTTCGAGGTGGGCGAGTACGAGACCTTCGCCGCACCGCGCCGTCTTGCCGTGCTGGTCAAAGCACTGGCCGATGCCCAGCCCGACCGTGATGTCGAACGCAAGGGGCCCAGTCTGAAAGCGGCCTATGATGCCGATGGTAAACCGACGAAAGCGCTTGTGGGCTTTGCCCGTTCCTGTGGTGTCGAGCCGGAGCAGCTGCAGCAGCAGGAAACCGACAAGGGTGTCTGGCTGGTCTTTCGTGCCACGGAAAAAGGGCAGCCGCTGTCAGCGCTGATCGAAGATATTATCAATCAGTCGCTGCATCGCCTGCCGATTCCCAAGCGCATGCGCTGGGGCAGCAGCGATGTCGAGTTCGTGCGTCCCGTGCACTGGGTGGTGCTGATGTATGGCGAACAGGTTATCGATGCTGAAATCCTTGGCCTGAAGACCGGCAGCAGCAGTCGTGGTCATCGCTTTCATGCCCCCGGCGCCATCGAGCTGGCCCATGCCTCGCAGTATAGCGAGCGCCTGAAGAGCGATGGTTACGTCATTGCCGGTTTTGACGCGCGCCGAGAGCAGATTCGCCGCCAGGTTACCGAGGCGGTGAAGGCGCTGGGCGGCGAAGCCATACTCGATGAAGACCTGCTCGACGAGGTTACCGCCCTGAATGAATGGCCGGTGGCCGTGGCCGGTGCTTTCGAGGAGACCTTCCTGGCGGTACCGGCCGAGGCCCTGATCAAGACCATGCAGGACAACCAGAAATATTTTCCGGTGCGTGATGTTGATGGCGGCCTGATGAACTATTTCATTACCATCAGCAATATCGACAGCAAGTCACCGGACAAGGTGCGCGCCGGTAACGAGCGCGTGGTGCGCCCGCGCCTGGCCGATGCCATGTTCTTCTGGGAGCAGGATCAGAAGCAGCCGCTGGAAAGCTTTAACCTGGCGCTGGACAAGGTGGTGTTCCAGGAAAAGCTGGGCAGTATCGCCGACAAGGTCCGGCGCGTGGAAAAGCTGGCCGAGCAGATTGCCGGTGAGCTGGATGCGAATCTCGATTATGTGCGCCGCGCCGCACTGCTCAGCAAATGTGACCTGATGACCGACATGGTTGGCGAGTTTGCCTCATTGCAGGGGGTTATGGGCAAGCGCTATGCCGAGGTTGCCGGTGAGCCCGAAGAGGTAGCGCTGGCGCTGGATGAGCAGTACAAGCCTCGCGGCGCCGCGGATGAAACCGCGAGTACGGCCACCGGCCAGATCCTGTCGATAGCCGACAAGATCGATACCCTGGTCGGTATTTTTGCCATTGGTCAGAAACCGACCGGCGAGAAAGACCCCTACGCCCTGCGCCGTGCCGCCCTCGGCGTGCTGCGTACCATTATCGAGCGCGAGCTGGATCTGGACCTGAAACAGCTTATCGCTCAGGCGGGTGAGCTGCTGGCCGACAGGGTTGCGGCCAGGGACGTTGAGCAGGAAGTGTTCGACTATATGCTGGAGCGCCTGCGCGCCTATTACCTTGACCGCGGCATACTGCCGGATGTGTTCGATGCGGTATCCGCGCTGGCACCTTCGCGCCCGCTGGATTTCGACCGGCGCATACACGCGGTATCGGCCTTCCGCCAGCTGCCCGAGGCCGAAAGCCTGGCCGCGGCCAACAAGCGCGTCGGCAATATACTGAAAAAATCCGGTGGCGGTCACGCTGACAGCGTTGATGAAACCCTGTTGACGGAAGCGGCCGAAAAAGACCTGTACCAGGCGCTGCAGGATGCCAGCGTGCAGGTCGAGCCGCTGTTTGCCGATGCTGACTACAAGACCGCGTTAACGGCGCTGTCAGGTCTGCGCGACACCGTGGATGCTTTTTTTGATGCGGTTATGGTGATGGCGGATGACGAAGCGGTAAAAAACAACCGTCTTGCCCTGCTGGCCATGATGCAGCGGCTGTTTATGCGTATTGCGGACCTGTCGCGCCTGCACCAGGCATAATGACGTCCGCTACTGTACTCGATACAGGGGTCTGAGATGAAAGCCAAAGACGAAAGCCAGAGGCGAAAACCGGAGATGAAGCTGATCGTGCTTGATCGCGACGGTGTCATTAACCACGATTCGGATGCTTATATCAAGAGCCCGGAAGAGTGGCAGCCGATTGACGGCAGCCTTGAGGCCATCGCCCGGCTCAACCACAGTGGCTATACGGTGGTGGTGGCCAGCAACCAGTCGGGCATTGCCCGCGGTTATTTCGATATTGAAACGCTTTCCGCCATGCACCGGAAAATGGATACCCTGCTGGAGAAGATTGGCGGGCGGGTGGACGCGGTGTTTTACTGCCCGCACGGGCCGGATGATGCCTGTGATTGTCGCAAGCCCAAGCCGGGCATGCTGTTGCAGATTGGCCAGCGCTTCAATGTGCCACTGTCCGAGGTCAGTTTTATCGGCGACAGTATTTCCGATATCAAGGCTGCCAGTAACGCGCATGCCAACCCCATCCTGGTGCGTACAGGCAAGGGCGTGAAGGCCGAAAAAATTATAAAGCTGGAATGCAAGGAAGACATTCCGGTATACGACGACCTGGCATCGGCCGTTGATGCCATTCTTTCATAGCGGTTCGTACCATGAATGCCAAACCGGTCCTGTTCATCCGCTCTCTGCTGTTCTGGCTGGGCTTTATCCTTAATACGCTGTTTTTCGGCCTGCTGATTATTCTGCTGTTTTTTATGCCGGCCGATGTGCGCGTGGGTATTGCCCGGTACTGGTCGCAGGTGAATGTTGTGCTGCTCAGGGTTTTCTGCGGCATCCGCCATGAGGTGAAGGGAAGTGAGAACCTGCAGCGGGAGAATGCCATTATCCTGTGCAAGCACCAGTCGACCTGGGAAACCCTGACCCTGCATACCCTGACGCCGCTGGCGCGCTGGGTGTTCAAGCGCGAGCTGATGTATATCCCGATTTTCGGCTGGGCACTGGCGCTGACCGACCCGATCGCGATTAACCGTGGCGCCGGCCGCGCCGCCATCAGACAGCTGATCGAGGAGGGTACGGCCAGACTGAAAGCGGGCAAGTGGCTGATCCTGTTTCCCGAGGGTACGCGCACAGCGCCGGGCAAGACGCAAAAATACAAGATCGGCGGCGCCCTGCTTGCCGAGAAAAGCGGTTACCCGGTTGTGCCGATTGCGCACAATGCCGGCGAGTTCTGGCCGCGTCACAGCTTTATCAAGTGGCCGGGCACTATCAGCGTGGTCATCGGGCCGGCAATCGAGTCAAAGGGCAAAAGCGCCGATGAAATCAACCAGGCCGTGTTCGACTGGATTGAAGGCACAATGCAGGAAATCAGCGATCCTTCGCGCTGGAACCGGTAGTCTGATGCAAAGCAGGGAAACTTGAAGTGTTGCTGGACGAAAAACAGAAACACGGTCCGCAAATAACGTGGAACAGACGTTGTTCGTTATTCGTCGTTCGTCATTCGTAGGTGCGCATTCTTAGAAAATTGTCGGAGCGGACAATTCCGCGAAGAAGCAGGCACGGTGCTCGTGGCTGTTCGCGGAATGAAATTTCGCTCCTACACCAATTAAAAACGAACGACGAATGACGAATGACGAACAACCTTGCCTTTGCGTCATTTGCGGTCCAACAAAGTTTTTCTCTGTGTTTCTGTGTCATTACGGTTAGCATGTCAATTTAAAAAGCCGGCGAGCATTTTCACTTGCCTGCCGGGCAATCTGTTCGGCACTTTCCTTTCTCAGTTCTGCAACCGCCATTAATGTGTTCAGCAGAAATGCCGGCTCGTTTCGCTGTCCCCGGTGTTTATCGTCGGGCTGGTCCGGGGCGTCGGTTTCCAGCAGCAACTTTTCCAGTGGTATGGCCTGTACGACCTGACGGATTTTTTTTGCGTTTTCGCGGGTCATCGCGCCACTGATACTGATGCAAAAGCCCAGGTCGATCAGCTGTTTTGCCTGCTCCAGGCTGCCGGAGTAGCTGTGGATCATACCGTGGATACCCGGGTAGGATTTTATTGTCTGAATAACCACTTCGGTCGCGTGTACCGCGTGAATCACCAGCGGCAGGCCGGTGGTCTGTGCCAGCGCCAGTTGCGCCTCGAAAAAGGCCAGCTGCCGTTGTCGATCCTGTTCGGTGGCGGCCTGCTGTGGGCGAAAGTCCAGGCCGCATTCACCAATGGCAACGGCTGGATGGGTATCGAGATAATCTTTCAGTGATTCCAGATCCTGTTCGCGGTGCTGTGTACTCCAGTAAGGGTGCAGGCCGTAGCAGGCATGCAGATGTGTGTGCTGTTCGCACAGTTGCGTGATGCGCGGCCAGAAGGGTGCCTGTGTGCCGGGAATAACAATGTGCTGGATATGCTGTTCGCGGGCACGCTGCAGCACCTGGTCGCGGTCGGCATCAAACGCCGGAAAATCCAGGTGGCAGTGGGCGTCAATAAGGCTGATGTCGGGCATATGCCGAGTCTACACTGCAGTCTGTGCATAAAAAAGCCGGCCCGGTCATAATGACCGGGCCGGCTTTTTTATTACTTTGCAGGTTCTTATTTCTTGCCGGCAATCATCTGGTGGATAATCGGGGTCAGAATCAGTTCCATGGCAAAGCCCATTTTGCTGCCGGGCACCACAATGGTGTTGCGGCGTGACATGAAGGAATGCGGAATCATGCTCAGCAGGTTCGGGAAGTCGGTATTGAATTTTTCCGGATCGCGGAAGCGGATAACCACCAGGCTTTCATCCGGGGTTGGAATATCGCGTGCGATAAACGGGTTGGATGTGTCAACAGTGGCAATACGCTGGAAGTTGATGTCGGTGCGTGAGAACTGCGGCGTGATGTATTTCACGTAGTCGTGCATGCGGCGCAGGATGGTGTCGACGATGACTTCTTCGGAGTAGCCGCGCTCGGCGTTGTCGCGGTGGATCTTCTGGATCCACTCAAGGTTTACACTGGGCACAACGCCGACCAGCAGGTCAACGTGCTGGGCAACATTGGCGCTGTCGGTGACGACACCGCCGTGCAGACCCTCATAGAACATAATATCGGAGCCGGGCTCGATGTCTTCCCAGGGGGTGAACTGGCCGGGGTTCAGGCCTTCGTAGGCGGCGGCTTCTTCATCGCTGTGCAGGTAAAGGCGCTTCTGGCCACCACCGGTTTCGCCATAGGTCTTGAACAGTTCTTCGAGCTTGTCGAACAGGTTGGCTTCTTCGCCAAAGTGGCTGAAGTTCTTGTTGCCTTCGGCTTCGGCCTTGGCCATGGCTTCTTTCATGGCGGCGCGGTCATAGCGGTGGAAGCTGTCGCCCTCGATAATGACGGGATTGATTTTCTCGCGGGTAAAAATGTGCTCAAAAGCGTATTTTACCGTAGAGGTGCCGGCGCCGGATGAACCGGTTACCGCAACAATCGGGTGTTTTTTGGACATATTGATTCTCCTAATTGCAAAAATTCGGTCTCGGCGGGTCACAGCCAGGCAACAACTAGCGCCGGAAAGAAGGTTATTCTATCCTTTTTCGGGGTATTAGAGAAACCGGAATTTGTTCCGCAGGCAAGGCCTGAGCGAGGCAGAACGATTTTGGGCCGCAAATAACGCGGAACAGACGTTATTCGTCGTTCGTCGTTCGTCATTCGTCATTCGTCATTCGTCATTCGTCATTCGTCATTCGTAGGTGCGAATTGTAGGAGCGGACAATTAAAAACGAATGACGAACGACGAACGACGAACAACGTCGCCTTTATTTGCGGACCAGGCTTGTTATTTTTTGCGGTAGATCAGGTCCCAGACGCCATGGCCCAGGCGTTTGCCGCGGCGTTCGAACTTGGTTTCAAAGCGCTGACCGCGGTCGGGGGAGTAATGTCCTTTGCCGGCGGTATTGCTGAAACCTTCGCTGCTGTCCATCTGATCGAGCATTTCCTCGGCATAGGGCTGCCAGTCGGTGGCCATGTGGAAAGTCCCGCCGGGTCGCAGTTTCTGCCGGATCAGTTCGATAAAGGCCGGTTTCATAATACGCCGTTTATGATGGCGTTTTTTATGCCACGGGTCAGGGAAAAACAGCTGAAACTGTGCGACCGAATCATCAGCAATCATTGCCTGCAGAACCTCGACGGCATCATGGCGGATGACGCGGATATTGTCGAGGCCTGCCTTTACCGCGAGATGGATGAGGTGGCCGACGCCGGGGCCATGTACTTCAATGCCGATAAAATTCTGCTGCGGGTACTGTTCTGCCTGGGCGATCAGTGATTCACCGTTCCCAAAACCGATTTCAATAAAAACATCATTATTATTATCGAAAAGGTCGCTAAAATTCAGTAACTTCGGCGAATAATCGATGCCATAGTCCTGCCAGTGGTGCTCCAGCGCGTGCGCCTGCGCCCGGGTCAGGCGACCCTGGCGCAGGACAAAACTGCGAATGGCTCGCTGCTGCGGCCGGTTTTCTTCTGACACAGCGCTGCTGGTAATGTGCTAGAAAAAGGTACCGTCAAGCGGTGAGGAGGCCGAGGCGAAACGTTTTCTTGGCATGCGTCCGGCAAGATAGGCTTCGCGGCCGGCTTCAATGGCCTTTTTCATGGCCGAGGCCATAAGCACGGGTTTTTGCGCGGCAGCGATAGCGGTATTCATGAGTATGCCGTCACAACCCAGCTCCATGGCAATGGCCGCATCCGAGGCGGTGCCGACACCGGCGTCCACCAGTATGGGCACATTGGCATTTTCAATAATGGTGAGGATATTGTAGGGGTTGCGAATGCCCAGGCCGGAACCGATGGGCGCGGCCAGCGGCATAACGGCGACACAGCCGATATCTTCCAGCTCTTTGGCAATAATCGGGTCGTCGTTGGTGTAGACCATGACGTCAAAACCGTCTTCCACCAGTATCTGCGCGGCCTTGATGGTTTGAATGGCGTGCGGGAACAGGGTTTTCTCATCACCCAGAACCTCCAGCTTGACCAGCTTGTGGCCGTCGAGCAGCTCACGCGCCAGCTGGCAGGTGCGCACGGCATCATCGATGTTATAGCAGCCGGCGGTATTGGGCAGCAGGGTGTATTTGTCCAGTGGCAACACGTCCAGCAGGTTGGGTTCGTCCGGGTTCTGGCCGATATTGGTGCGGCGGATGGCAATGGTAATGATCTCGGCGCCGCTGGCCTCCAGTGCCAGCCGGGTTTCTTCATTGTCCCGGTATTTGCCGGTACCGACCAGCAGGCGGGAGGTATAGGTTTTACCCGCTATGCTCAGCGGTTTGTCTTGAATATCAGGCATGGTTTTTTCGAATATGGGCTAAAAAGGCGCTAGTTTACTCGATTTTAAAGGCTGCCGCCGCCGATTGCCTGGACGATTTCCACTCTGTCATCGGCTTTCAGGATATGGCTGGCGAAATCACTGCGGGGAACGATCTGCTGGTTAACCTCAACGGCCAGACGCTTGCCCGTGAGCTCGAGCTGCGTCAGTAACTGCGCTATGCTGGTATTTTCGTCAATGCGGGTGTCTTCGCCATTCAATTGAACTGTAATCATCGGTTGTATCCGTCAGGTGTATGTTTGACTGCTATTTTTGTCTGCAGTTTTTCAGGGACCGGGCTGAAAATCGTAAATAATGTGCTATAGATTCAGCATAATAATAAATTAATTTTTTCTTACGGGCTGATTTTTTTACAGACCTTACTTGAGCGCGCGAAGTTTTAGCGGATTTTTATATGGTTACACGTTATATATTGTTCCTGTTTTTGATGCTGGGGTTGAATTTTCAGGTTCTGGCGGAGGCAAATCCATTTGCCAAAATCGATAAACTGAATATTGGTAAAGATATTGCCTGGAAAATAAACAAGGGGGCAAAGTTTGCCGTCAAGACATCGCCCGGGCACAAGGGCACCTACTACCACCTTTTCTTTGATAACCGGCAACTTAAACTGCTGATTACTGCGGATGCTGCCGGTAAAAAACCGAAAAGTTTTACCCAGCTTGAAATCACCAACCTGAAAATCGATGGAAAGCAGAGTCCGTTGTTTAAATGGTGTCTGGTCAACCAGGAGCGACACAGCCGGTTTCTTCAGCAGGGTCTGAGTGTCAGGAAGAACATCTGTGAGGTCAATGGTGATGCCGGCGCGTTTATTCTGCGCCTGAACAAGGCAACACTCGAAGCGCTGCAAAAAGGCAAACGCTTGAGCATTGTGCTCAAGCCTTTCCGGACACCGCTGGAACTCAATTATGACATCAGTGATTTCGGGGATATGTATCTTGCACTGAATGCAAAGCCGGCTGCTGCTGTCGCGGTTCCTGTAGCGGCCTCGAAGCCTGCTGGCGAGATCAAAAAGAAATGCTGGGCCGGCCCACCGGCGAAATACAGGAATATCAAACCGGTTGAATACGAATGCGGTGATGCTGCAGCCAAAATCGATGCCGAGCGCTGGATTACCAACCTGGTCAACAAGGAAAAGGAAAAAGAAAAGAAACTTCTGGCGGAACAGGAAAGGCAACGCAAGCTGGCCGAAGAGAAAAAGCAGGCAGAGCTGGCCGCCAAACTTAAACAGGAGGAAGCGCTGAAAGCCGAGGCCGCCGCCATTGCCGCCAGTGAGGCCAAGCAGGCGCAGATCAACCTGGAGATCAAGCAGAAAATGCTCAAGGTCTGTAAAAAATACTGGGACAAGGGTGAGCACCGCTGTTACTGCCAGAAATACATCGATGAAGCGCCTGCCGCTATCAGGGCCAAGTCGACCTGTGAGTAAGGCAGGAATGACGGCCTTCACTGCCATTTGCGGCAGGCAGTGAAGGACAGCGGTTTAATCGCCGGTCTTTATTCTGTATGATGAAGCAACGTTTTTACGTTGCTTTTTTTATATATGAGAACCTTACTGACAATACTGCTGCTTTCCCTGTTTCTGTTTACTGCGCCCCTGTCGTTCGCCGATGAGGTTGAGGCGCCGACGATCAAGGAACTTGCCGAGAAACAGGACAAGGAAGAGGATGTCATCAGGAAACTGTCTGAGGCGCCGAAGAAAACCTCCCTGCAAGATGAATATAACCGGCAGACGCCGCGATCGAGTCTGCTTGGCCTGATACTGGCTGTCAAGGAAAAGGATTATGAAAGGGCTGCGAATTACCTTGATCTGAGAAACCTGCCGTTCGGTAATGCAAATAAAAAGCCGGATGGTGCCGAGCTGGCCCGCATGCTCTCCATTGTCGGTCGTCGCGCCATGGTCATCGATCTTGAGTCCATCAGTGACAACCCGCGCGGTGATCTCGAAGACGGCCTGCCGAGTTACCGCGATCGCATAACTACCCTGAATACCCAGAAAGGCCCGGTTGATATCCTGATGCAGCGTGTGCCGCGCGGTGACGGCGCCTTTATCTGGAAAATATCCAATGCCACGGTGGCCAGGATTCCGGAGCTGGAGAAAGAATTCGGCTACGGTTATATCGGCGACAAGCTGTCGATGATGTTTCCACAGGAGGTTGTTCTTGGCCTAGAGCTGTGGCAGATCATTATGTTTGTCGGCGTTATCGTCGCCAGTTTCATATTGTCCTATCTGATAACCATGCTGATTGTCAGCCTGCTTCGGCATAGCAGGCTGGCAAAGCGTGAACGGGTAAGAAAGTTCGTCGTCGGACCGTTGCGTTTTCTGATACTGGTTATTATCGTTCGCCTGTCTTTTGACATGATTTCCCCTTCCATGACGGCGAGGGCAATCTTCGAGGCGCGTACCCTGCTGATACTGGCGGTTTACTGGGTTTCGCTGAGCCTGGTTGATCTGGTTTTCTATCGCCTGGCCGAACATATGAGACGCAACGGCCAGAAGGACGCGGTGGTGTTGCTCAAGCCGGCCGCCACGGGCGTCAAGATCATTGTGGCGACTATCGCCATTATTTCCTGGCTGGATAATCTTGGTTATGAGGTCACCACTATTGTCGCCGGCCTCGGTGTCGGCGGTATTGCCGTGGCGCTGGCCGCGCAGAAATCACTGGAAAACCTGATCGGTTCGATAATGATCTATGCCTCGCAGCCGGTTCGCGTCGGCGACTTCTGTCAGTTCGGCAAGTTTTCCGGCACGGTGGAGGAAATCGGCCTGCGCTCGACCCAGCTTCGCACCCTGGCGCGTACCGTGGTACATGTGCCCAATGCGCTGTTTGCCTCGGCTGAAATCGAAAACTACACCCAGCGCGACAAGATTCTCTATCGTACGCGGCTGCGTCTGGATTATTCCGTCGGCCCGGACAAGCTGCGCAAGGTGCTGGAAGATATCCGCGCCTATATCGACAAACAGGATTTTATCGATGAAGAAAATTCCCGCGTACGCTTTCTCGAGTTCGGGGAATACGCGCAGGAGCTGGAACTGTATGTCTATATAAAAACCCGCGAATTTAGCGAGTACCTGGGCTATCGTGAAGAGGTCAACCTGGATATTCGCGATATTATCGAGGATGCCGGTGTTGAGCTGATCATCCCGGTGCGCAAGTCCATTGTGCTGGACCAGTCGGGTGTATCGACGGCAGGTGAAGGTTAACGCGATGCCTGATTGTATTATTGTCGGCGGCGGCGTCATCGGCCTGATGACCGCGCGCAAGCTGTTTCTGGAAGGCATGGACGTGTTGTTGCTGGAAAAAGGCCCGCTGGGGGGTGAGTCCTCCTGGGCGGGTGGCGGTATTGTTTCGCCGCTGTATCCCTGGCGTTACCATGAAAGTGTTAATGTGCTGGCCGAGCGCAGCAAGAAACTGTATCCCGGCCTGGTTACCCAGCTGCTGGATGAAACCGGTATCGACAGCGAGCTGATTACCAGCGGTCTGTTTACGGTAACCGAAAATAATCAGGCTATCCAGCAGTGGCTGCAACAGTGGTCTGTTGATGCGCAATATATCTCCGGGCCAGATGCCGTTAAGGCAATTGAACCGGCGGTTGGGCCGGCTGTCGATCACGGCCTGTGGATGCCGGATATTATGCAGGTGCGCAACCCGAAAATCGTCAGTGCCCTGAAAGCCTCGTTCGAGCATCACGCCATTCCTTTCCGGGAGCAGCTGGCGGTAGATGATATCCTTATAAAGAATGGTCGCGTGCGCGGGGTGTCCGCCGGCGGCGAAAACTATTATGCCGAAAAAATCGTCATTGCCAGCGGGGCCTGGAGCGCGCAGTTTGCCGCGACCCGAGGTACGGTCAATGTCAGTCCGGTAAAGGGGCAGATGATTATGTATCGTGGCGAGCCTGGCCTGCTGAAACGTATTGTCCTTTCGGAAGGACACTACGTTATCCCTCGTTGCGACGGCCGCATACTGGCCGGCAGCACCCTGGAAAAAATCGGTTTCGATAAAACCGTGTCGACCGAGGCGCAGGAAGAACTGCATCAGGCGGCGATAGAACTGGTGCCCCTGCTGGCTGATCTGCCCATAGAGCGACAGTGGGCCGGGCTGCGCCCCGGCACGGAAAAGGGCATCCCCTATATCTGTGAACACGATACAATACAGGGGCTGTATATTCATGCAGGCCATTTTCGCAATGGCATCGTGCTGGGCGCGGCCTCGGTTGAATTGATGGCCGATATAATACAAAATCGCCGTCCCTGGTGTGATCCTGTCGCATACACCCTGCATGCTGAACATTAGCCGGAATAGCTCAGTCGGTAGAGCAGCTCATTCGTAATGAGAAGGTCGGAGGTTCGATTCCTCTTTCCGGCACCATTTCATGCAATCCTGTTCGTGCTAACGATATTCTTGTGAATGTTTCATAGAGGCTTTAACATGCATGCATGAGCATCATGTGAGCCTGTCATGAAGAGAAATATCCGGACTTTTTTATATTTCCCGGTCGCTATACTGATTTTCAGTATCGGGACGGTGGCAGCAGGGGCAGATGCTTTATCCCTGGATGAAGAGAGTAATCTTTACGAGGGAACCAGTCTGTATCTTGGTGTCGGTCTGGGGATAGTGCGCTTTGATACCAAGTCAAAGGTTACCGACAAGGCGTCAGGAAAATCCCTTTTCCTGGATCTTGAGGGTAATCTTGACCTGCCCGGCATTTCGCACGTAACAACCTTCTACGGCGCCTATCGCTTTAACCCGAAGCACAGTATCCTGTTCAGCTATTTCGCTATCAACCGTCAGTCTCACCTGGTGAATTTCAGCAAGCAGCTTATCGAGGATGATGTGACGGTAATTGTCAATGCTGATGTCTATGTGCAGGACAAGACCCGTTTTTATAATGTGAACTACGGCTACAGCCTGTTCAGGGATAACAGAAGCGAAATCACCTTTGTTGCCGGTCTGCATACCCTGGATCTGCGTCTGATCGTCGATGCAAAAGGCGAGGTTATCGTCAATGGCTTTACCCGCACGGAATACAAATTAACCGAGGCGGATGTTCTCGCGCCCCTGCCGCTGCTCGGGCTGAATTTCGCCTTTAGCTTTACACCGGAGTGGTCACTGGCAACAAAGGTTTCACTGGTTCACGGCAGTTCCAGAGGGGTCGGTGCCACGATCACCCAGACTTCGGTTAACAGTATGTACCGGGCAACGAAACATGTTGGCATCATTATGGGGATAAGCTACTTTTCCGCTTCCGCCAGTATTGACGATGCCGACCAGCTGACTGAAATCGAATACGGGTATAACGGTGCCTACCTTGGCGCGCATTTTATCTTCTAGTCGCCGGAGAGACCCAGAGTGACAGGCTTGAAACATCTGTTTCCACCGGCACTGGCAGCCGCGCTTTATTGCGCAGCCGGTGTTATGACGGTCCCGGTGGCGCAGGCCGGTCATGTGCAGGTCAACAAGGGCCGGGAAATCCCGGACAGGGAGGCGGCGCGCTATGCCATTTCCATCAGAGGTGGCGCCAGCAAGGGCGCGTATGAAGCCGGGCTTAACTGGGGTCTGCTGAAACTGGCGCGCGATATATCCGACAGCGCCGATGTGCCCGGTGGACGGGCCTTCGGTTTCCGGCTTGAGAGTGTTACCGGTGCCTCCGCCGGCGGTATCAATACCATTCTTTCAGGCCTGACCTGGTGCAGCCGTCCCGAGTCGGAAGGCGGTCTGAAGAGCCGGATTGATGACAATATCTTTCGTGATATCTGGTTGCGTGCTGATATCAATACCCTGCTGCCGGCGCAGCCGGATTCGCCGGCCTATATGCCCGACGATGCCGTGCTTTCACGCCGTGACTTTATCGAAGCGGCCGGCGGCATACGGGACAAATGGAACCAGCCGCTGTTTCGCAAGGGCTGCCGGATTCCGATGGGTGTCACGGTCACGCGCATCGAACCGGACCGGTTGAATGTCGGCAATGTTCGGGTGAAGAACCAGCGCTTTTATATTCCCTTTGAACTGCGCGTGGGTACGGACCGCCGTATCGACTATTTCTTCGACCCGGCGGACTATCCCGCGCTGGCCGACCCGGCGATGATTCTGATGCCGTGGTCGAAAGGCGAGCCGGCGTTTTTTATCAATGACCGGCAGATCGAGGCCATCGCCTTTACCACCAGTGCCTATCCCATGGCCTTCGGACGCAAGCGTCTGCAATATTGCCGCCTGCAGACAAGTGCCGGAGCGGATGAAGGCGGGCAGCCGGCCCCGTTCGTGCCGGCAGAGAAAGACCTGTTCTGTCCGGAAAGCTACGAGCTGACCGAGGCGCTGTTTTCCGACGGTGGCCTGTTCGATAACCTGCCTATCGGTATTGCCCGGGTGCTTGCCGAAAGAAAACGCAGCGCCCTGGATGACTCTCACCCGGTGACCTACCTGTACCTCGATCCCAAGCGAGTGCGTTACGAGCCGCATCGGGCGGAAGAACACCTTGCCTGTGAGAGCAGCAAGCCGCCACCGGCATGCCGCACCCTGACCTACAATCTGCTGTCGGAAAGCAAGATGCTGTACAACGCCATGGGCACGGCGCGCACCTATGAGCTGTACCGTGAACTGAGCAGTGATAACTGGCAGCTGAACCTGGCCGAAATCAGCTACAGGCTGGGCCGTATGCTGCAGCAGCGCGGCATTGTGCTGGACTGCGAGAAAATGCTGCCTTATTTCAGCACTCCTCTGGATTGCCCGCAGTACCTGACCCGTGCCGGCCAGTTGCTCGAGCTTGCCTATGACAATGCCTGGCTGGCTATCGATGAGCCCTATTCCGTAAAGGCGCTGCAGCAAACCGGTAATATCACGCGTTGCCGCCAACGTACGGCCCCGTCGGAGGCGGCGGGGCGGGAATGCCGGTTCGATACCATGCACTACCGGCGCCAGCTTGCGGATGCGCTGCTGCAGGTTGTCGAGCAGGCCGGGCTTACCGGCAACAGGATTTACAGTGATATCAAAAAATCACGGTTGAATTCTCTCAATGACAGGACGTTGCGGGTTTCCAGTCGTGGCGCACCCATTACCGGTACCCTGCTGGGCAGCTTCGGTTCCTTTCTGGACTACAAGTTTCGTGAATACGACTATTATGTCGGCGTGTATGATGCCATTGTACTGGCCGCGGGTAACCTCTGTGGCCTGCATTATGACCGTGGTTATCAGGCTGATGACTACCGGCGCTGCTTCGACGAGGCTGCCGGGGTGTTTTATGATATTGCCGGCCTGAAGGATGATCCTCGTGGCCGCTTTGTTTTTGCGGTGCTGGCCAGGGACGAATTCGCCGCCACCGGACAGCTGCCGTTCGCCTATGCGCAGCCGGTGCCGGACAGCGCGGATATGCGCATGATTCATGCCGCGCTGAAAAAATCATGGATGGCCGGGGAGGATGCCGGGGTGTTTTTCGAGCAACTCAAGGCGGAAGCTTTTGTGCCGACGCCCGGACCCGACGGCAGGCCCTCGATGCTGGCGCAGATTTTGGAAGATACGGATACCTGGGCCTCAGAGATAACCCGACGGGTGACCAGCCGGCTGGTCTACCTGGAAACGCAGGCGGAGAAAGTATTCGCCCGGCGGGAGCCGGACCCGGAAAAACGCGAACACGCCCTTACCGAGCTGATGGGCGCTTCGGCCTTTATCCTGCGTAGAGCAACCTACCGCAATCCACCGGCCACCTTTTCGCCATCCACCGCGCCGGAAGAATGGTGGTGGCGCAATCTGATTCCCTATGAGGGCGGTTTCGATATGGTTGCCGGTGATATCTATTTCAGCTGGCAACCGACCATGGCGCTGGCACAGAAAGACCTGCTGTCGGCGCGTGCCACGCTCGGTTTTGCCGGCGGCCTGTTTGAGTCAAGCAAGGATGTCAGGCGGGAGAACTTTCTGTCGCTGGGCCCGGAGTACAGCCGCAAGACCTCATCGTATATCGTTTCCGCCTACGGCGTTTCGGCTTTCTGGCAGCATAACCTGGTGAAGCCGAAACTGGGTGGACAGGATACCGCGGGCGTGGAGGTGCATATCAAACTGCTGAAAGACGGTCTGCGTCTGGGCCTGGGAGTGCGCGATGTCAATCACGGCTCCGAAACCGCCTTTTTTACGCTCGGCGTGCTGGATGTGCCGGGGATCGTTTACTGGCTGACGCGCTGACAGGCCGGCGACCACCCGATTAAAAGGCGGGTCGGCGGAAAAGGCCGGACTAGAAGTTCGGTTTTACCGGCGCTTCCTGGTACATCTTAACGCTGGACATGATTTCTTCCTTGGCATCTTCGATGCTGCCCCAGCCTTCAACACGCACCCACTTGCCTTCATCCAGATCCTTGTAGTGCTCGAAAAAATGCGCGATCTGGTCGAGCAGCATGGGCTGCATGTCGTCGATGGTGGTGGCATTGCGGTAGGACTTGCACAGCTTGTCGATAGGCACGGCCAGAATCTTGGCGTCGTCGCCGGATTCGTCCGTCATTTTCAGCACGCCCACCGGCCGGCACTGGATAACCGAGCCGGCAATCAGCGGTACGGGGGTGGTTACCAGTACATCCACCGGGTCACCGTCCTTGGACAGGGTGTGCGGAATATAGCCGTAGTTGCAGGGGTAGTGCATGGCGCTGCTCATAAAACGGTCGACGAACATGGCGCCGGTTTCCTTGTCGACTTCATATTTTACCGGGTCGCTGTGCGCGGGGATTTCAATAATAACGTTAATTTCTTCCGGCAGATTGTTGCCGGAGCTGACGCGATCAAGGTTCATAGTTTTTCTCTATAAGGTGTTTCTAATATTGATTTTAACTGATTTTCACAGAGCTGTACGCTTTTATTGCCGCTTATTTAGACTATCCTTACAGAACAGTGGCGCAGATTTCGGCAGCAGCAGGCGTATTTTTTTATATAAAAAACGGATGGTTACAGAAAATATTTCGCGGAAACTGCCATTTATCAGCAATAAATATCCCTCTGTCGCATGTTACTGGCAATCGTTAAAAACTGGTCTTAAATTACAATCATGAAAAAGCATTCCGGATTTACATTGATCGAATTGATGATAACGCTGTTTATTGTCGGTATTCTGGCGGCCATCGGACTTCCATCGTTAAAATCATTTTCGCAGGGCAGTCGCCTGATTGCGGCATCCAACGAAATGGTATCGGCCTTACACGTGGCACGAAGTGAAGCGATCAAACAGAACGTGGCTGTAAGCGTGTGTGCAAGCAGTGACGCCAAAACCTGCGGTGCCGCTGCTACCTGGAAAGACGGCTGGATTGTTTTTGTCGATAGCGGCTATACCCTGACGAATACCGGTGCAGCCTGTACCGGACCCAATACGGACTGCCTGCTGAGGGTTCACGAGGGTTTTGATAATAGCCAGCTGAAAATAACCGGTGTTGACCCCAATTCGGTCGCTGTCAAATCCCTGACCTTTACATCCCGTGGCCTGCCTCTGGCGGCCAACGGTTCTCAGACCTCCGCGGTCTTCAGTGTTTGCGGCCTTGATGACAGTGGATCGACCAGTGTTTCCCGTGCTGTCGTGGTGAGCGTGGCCGGTCGTGTGCGTGTGTCTGACAATACAGCGGTGATCTCATGTCCATAAAAATGACCATAAACCCGAATACTTCCTGGCCGGGCGGCCGGTTGAGCAGGAGCCATGGCTTCACGCTGCTTGAGGCGCTGATAGGCTTTATGATTCTGTCCATCGGCATGCTGGGTATCGCCTCATTGCAGGCAATCTCATTGAAGGCCGGAAAAACCTCCGTATATGGTTCTGTCGCCATTATGAAGGTCGATGAACTGTTTGAGAGCATGCGCGCGAATCCAACGGCGCTTGCCGCCTATGCTGCCGCTGGCGCTGGTCCCGGCAGCGATAACAACTGTACCGGCACAAATTCATGCACGCCCACGCAGCTTGCCGAGGAAGATGTTTACTGGTGGAAAAAATCAATGCAGGCGGGTATGCCGGCTTCCGTAACCACGGCCGTTGCCTTAACGCCCGCGGTAGCGCCATCCAAAATGGCCACGGTAACCATTACCGTTGGCTGGAAGGAGCGCAGCAAGACGGCCACGGGCAGTGTCGACAAGACCTATTCAACAACGACAAGTATATGTACAGCGGTGCCATGTTAAAGGTAAGAACAATGATAAAAAGACAGCGTATACCGCAACCGGCGAACAGGCAGCAGGGCTTTTCAATGGTCGAGTTGCTGGTGGCCATGGTTGTTGGTCTGATCATTATCGGTGGCGCCTTTTCACTGCACACCAAGGCGCGTGACACACAGATGACCAATGAAATGCAGATGGACATGGTTGCCGATGCGCGCTTCGCCCTTGAAATGATTTCATATGATCTGCGTCACGCAGGTATGTGGGGCGGCACCAACAGGGCGAACCTGATTGAGTGCAAGTCTACGGACCCGGCCTGTACACCGACATCCTCTAACGATACACCACCGACACCGGGGCTGGCGACAAATGACTGCGCCGCGGGTTGGTACTACGATCTGACCAATCCCGTGTTTGCGTTTGACAACAGTGTGGTCAATCCGTATTCCGGCAGCTGTATCCCGGCATCTGAAGGCCAGGTAGACAAAACCGATATCCTGCTAGTGCGCTATGCCGATTCGAACCTGCCGATGGCCTTACGGGCCAACCAGGTTTATATACGCAGCAATAATATCAACGGACGTGTCTTTGTCGGCGCAACACCACCCGTGTTGAGTGCCTATGATACCTCGGCAGTGACCAATAATCATGAATTGCGCGCCTATGCCTATTATGTCAGTGATCATACCGACGCACCCGGCGATGGTATTCCTTCCTTACGCAGGGTTGCTCTTGTGAATGGCCCCACATTGCAGAACCAGACACTTATCTCGGGCGTTGAAGATTTCCAGGTTCGTTTTGGTGTAATGCCGGCAGGTGCGACAGGCATTGTTCGTTATGTTGACCCGGACGAGGTTTCGGACTGGAGCGAGGTCTATTCAGCCAGGGTCTGGTTGCTGATGCGTTCAGATGAAAAACAGATAGGCATGGATACGACGAAGTCCTTTTCTATCGCTGGCGCTCCAGCGGCAACTTATGGCGGGCAGGATGACTACCGTTATTTCCTGGTAAGTACGGTTGTTAACCTGAGAAACACACGATAAACAAAGACAGGCTTATGAATACTTTCAGTCATAACAAGAAAATACACAATACGGAACAGCAGGGCTTTGTCCTGGTTCTGGCGCTGATCATGCTGGCGGTGCTGACCCTGATCGGCGTATCGTCCATGAACAGTGCAAATATTGAATTAAAAGCTACGGCTAATGCGCAACAGCACCAGATCGCCTTTAACGGCGTGCAGTCGGTGCTTGAATTTGTTCTGTCTGACCAGGGTGCGGCTCCGGTAATTGACTATCAGATTATGGACAAATCCCTTGTGCAGACAGCAACAACGACTGTTCCAAAGGTTTCCAACCTGACAGCCAGCGTAAAGCTGACCGGTTGCACCAAGGCGGAAGGCAGCAGTCTGGAAGAAGGCAAGGGGTTCAGTTACAACTTTTTTGATATACAGGGAAGCGGAGCCAATACTTCAGGAACCGCTAAATCATTGCAGGGGCAGGGTGTGCGTTACCCCGCTGCTTCATGTTAAGGCAAAACAAGGTGATTATGATGAAAACTATTATTGCAGCAATTCTGGTGCTTTTATCCTTTAACGTTGCGGCAGCCCCGGCGGGCGGTTCCCGTGTACATGATCGTTACGATAGTAACGAAAAACGAGGTGTTGTCCTGGTGGAGGATGCCATAGAGGCAGACTCACTGAGAATAAGTCTTGGCAGGGATCTCAGGGGTTTTGTCGAGGGCAAGGTATGCGATGACTGCGAGACAATAAAAGTTGTCATTACGCCAAAGACAAAAGCCTATGAAAACAATGTTGAGGTACCGCTTAAGCGCGCAGCAGGGCGTGTCGGTCAGTCTGCGACGGTTTATTATTATATCGACAGCAAGGAAGTCAGTCGTATTAGCTGGTAAATGAAAACAGAGATCAATTATTTTTTAACAGTT
>DRLE01000123.1 GCA_011051475.1 Gammaproteobacteria bacterium | reverse complement strand
GCATTGCCGGGTAGCTACGTACGGAACCGATAACCGCTGAAAGCATCTAAGCGGGAAGCGGGCCCAAAGATGAGTTCTCACTGGAACTTTAAGTTCCTTGTAGGTCCGTCGAAGACTACGACGTTGATAGGCAGGGTGTTGAAGCGCAGCAATGTGTGAAGCTAACCTGTACTAATTGACCGTAAGGCTTGACCATATAACCCCAAGTGTTTTCATACACTGGGTATGTGCGAAGTAACACGTGAATATATACAGTTCACCCAGATGATGTAATGTATGGCTTTCCAGTTTGGTGAAGAAAGAGTTTTCTTTCTTCACAACCAGTTTGTCTGGCGGCAATAGCGAGTAGGAACCACCTGATCCCATCCCGAACTCAGAAGTGAAACTGCTTAGCGCCGATGGTAGTGTGGGGCCTCCCCATGTGAGAGTAGGACACCGCCAGGCTTTAATACCGAAATACCCGATCAGCAATGGTCGGGTATTTTTTTGCATAAAATATTCTCCCTCCCTCGTCGTTCGTCTTTCGATATTCGTTTTTCGTCAAAATCAGAAATATAAGAAAGTGATTGTTTCCTGGCAATAAATACTTACGCTTTTGCGAACGACGAACGACGAACGACGAACGACGAACGACCAATGTCATTCCCATTTCTGCTAAGATTCGCATCATGATTACCTATCCTGATATCGACCCCGTCGCCCTTTCCCTGGGCCCGCTAAAGGTACACTGGTACGGGCTGATGTATCTGGCCGGTTTTGTCGGCGCCTGGTTTTATGGCGTGCAGCGAACCAAACGGGAAGATGTTCACTGGACGCGAAAACAGGTTGAGGATGTTATTTTCTACGGTGCGCTGGGCGTTATTCTTGGCGGACGTCTTGGCTACACAATTTTCTATAATTTCTCATCGTTTCTGGAAAATCCCTTGTCCCTGTTTTATATCTGGCAGGGGGGGATGTCCTTTCACGGCGGTATGCTGGGTGTTTTTGCCGGTCTTTACCTGTTTGGCCGTAAAAACAATATGAGCTTTTTCCAGGTATCCGACTTTATCGCTCCCTGGGTGCCCATCGGTCTTGGTGCGGGGCGTATCGGTAATTTTATTAATCATGAGCTCTGGGGGCGGCCGATGGAAACGGTTATGCCCTGGGCTTTTGACTATGGTGACCATATTGCGCGCCATCCATCCTCGTTATACCAGGCGCTGACAGAAGGCCTGCTGCTGTTTCTGATTCTCTGGTGGTACTCGCGCAAGCCACGCCCCTTGATGGCGGTGTCTGCCGTGTTTATGTTTTTTTACGGCAGCTTCCGCTTTCTTACCGAATTTTTCCGCACACCCGATGCGCAACTCGGTTTTATTGCCTTCGACTGGATGACCATGGGGCAGTTACTGTCGCTGCCCATGATCCTGTTCGGTATCATTGCCTATATTATTGCGATTAAACGGAACAAATACGTCTGATGAAACAGTATCTTGATTTAATGCGCCATGTGCGCGACCACGGTAATAAAAAAGAAGATCGTACCGGTACCGGTACGATATCGGTATTCGGTCATCAGATGCGTTTTGATCTTGCGCAGGGCTTTCCGCTGGTGACCACCAAGAAGTGCCACCTCAAATCGATTATTCATGAATTGCTGTGGTTTCTCAGCGGTGACACCAATATCAAATACCTGCAGGAAAACGGCGTGCGTATCTGGAATGAGTGGGCCGATGAAAACGGCGATCTTGGCCCGGTATATGGCTATCAGTGGCGCAGCTGGCCGGCTGCCGATGGCCGCCATATCGATCAGATATCACAGGTCATCGAGCAGATAAAAAACACACCGGACTCGCGCCGGATTATCGTTAATGCCTGGAATGTTGGTGAAATCGACAATATGGCCCTGCCACCCTGCCATATGATGTTCCAGTTCTACGTGGCAGACGGCAAGCTGTCCTGCCAGCTTTACCAGCGCAGTGCCGATATCTTTCTCGGCGTACCCTTCAATATTGCATCCTATGCTCTGCTGACCATGATGGTGGCGCAGGTCTGTGATCTTGAGCCGGGTGATTTCGTGCATACCCTGGGTGATGCGCATCTTTATCTCAACCATCTTGAACAGGCCGATGAACAACTAAGCCGCAAACCGTTTCCCCTGCCGCAGATGAAGATTAACCCGGAAGTGAAATCCATCTTCGATTTCAAATACGATGACTTCGAGCTGGTCGGTTACGAAGCGCATCCGCATATCAAGGCGACCGTGGCTGTTTGATTTTATCCGCAAATGAACGCAAATAAACGCAAATCTATTCTGTTCTTTTCGTCGCCCCGTTTTACTTCTCTGAATCGTATTTGCGTTTATTTGCGTTCATTTGCGGAAAATAAAAGCTTCTGTTTTTTTGTGGCATATGAGGTCGATTAGTGATTGTTTCCATGATCGCGGCAATGGACCGCAACCGCCTTATCGGCAATAAAAACCAGCTGCCCTGGCATCTGCCTGCCGACTTTGCGCATTTTAAGGCTGTCACCATGGGAAAGCCGATTATTATGGGGCGCAAGACCTTCGAGTCTATTGGTAAACCGTTGCCCGGCAGGCGCAATATCGTATTAACTCGCAATGAAGGTCAGCGTTATGAAGGTGTGGACTGTGTCAGCAGTTTTGAGGAAGCGCTGGCGCTGGTGCCGGATGAGGATGAGGTCATGATTATCGGTGGCAGCAGTATTTACGAAATGCTTCTGTCGCGGGCTGACCGATTGTATATTACCTTTGTCGAGGCGGATTTTGAGGGTGATGCCTGGTTTCCGTCAATTGACCCGGATGTCTGGCAGGAAGTCGAGAGCAGTGCGCACCCTGCCGATGAAAAAAACGCCTATGAATGTCGCTTTGTTACTTTTGAAAGAAAATAAGCCGGTCAGGAACTTAATGCAAGCGAGGCCGTCCTAACAGTATCAATTTATTGATAGACTCCTGTAAAAAGGCACCGGTAATGCCGGTGCTTTTTTTTGTGCCTTACTTTTTCTTTGCTTGTTTTTTTCTGCTGTCTTTTTTGCGCGGGTTCTTTTTCCGGGAACTTTTTTTAAGGTATTTTTCCGGTGGCTTCTGTGCACCGGGGCAGTCCAGCCGGGTGTATACAAAGGGCCGTTCATCAATGCGCATGGCAGTCAGTGCTCCGCCCCAGAGGCAGCCAGAGTCGATGGCCCAGGTGTTATTGATGCAAAGCCTACCTGCATGGGGCAGGGTCGACCAGTGCCCGAAGATGATCGGGTCGTTAATGCTGACACGACCAGGCACCTCGTACCAGGGGTACAGGTTTTCAGCCTGACTGCCGGGAGCGCCCTTGGCGCTGAGTGCGGGCTTGCCATCGGCATCGCAGTAGCGCAGGCGGGTGAAAATATTGGTAATAAAACGGTAGCGAGACCAGCCACTGAGTTTGTCATCCCAGTTAAAGGGTTTGTCACCATACATGTGCTTGTAGTAGTTCAGGTGATGTTCCCCCTGAAGCACCTGTTCAACTTCCCTGGCGAGTTGCCGCGCTTTGTCTATGCTCCATTTTGGATGAATGCCGGCATGAAGCAGGTTAATGTTGAGCGTATCGTCATGGTGCATCAATTTGCGATGACGCAGCCAGTTAAGCAGGTCGGGCGCATCGGCGGCTTCAAGCAAGGCGTTCAGCGTGTCTTTCTTGCCGGGTTTTTTGTGATCGTATGCGGTAGCAAGAAGATGCAGGTCGTGATTGCCCAGGACAGTAATGGCATTGTCGCCCAACGCCCTGATATAACGAAGGGTTTCCAGTGACTTGGGGCCGCGATTGACAAGGTCGCCGCAGAACCAGAGGCAATCCCGATCGCTTTTAAATTTTATCTGGGTAAGTAATGCTTGTAACTCATCATAGCATCCCTGTACGTCACCGATGGCATATGTCGCCATTATGTTGTTTCCCCAAATAAAAAGTTGGCAGTAGGCAGTCGTCAGTTTGCGCTAAAAGCTTTCTCTGCCTACAGCCAACTGTCAACTGGTAACTTTCCTTAACTCTATCAGGCGGAACCAGCCCTTAGCAAGTGCCGGTTCGTCGTGAATGACCTGAAGTTGCGGGCAGCTTGCCAGAACATCTTCAAAAACCACATCGGTACGCGTGGCAATATGGCGGATCAGGATACTGAGGAGGCGACGACTGATGGCCAGCTGTCCGGGGCGAATAAACTTGTCAAACAGGTATATGCTGCCGCCGGGCGAGAGTACTCGACAGGCTTCCTGCAGAGCCTGCTCCGGTCTGGGCACAACAGCCAGAATCAGGTGCATCACAACAGCATCGAAGCTGTTGTCGGCAAAAGGCAGGGCATGGCTGTCTGCTATCTGCAGATCGATATTCAGTGATGTTTGCCGGGCGCGCTGCTCGGCACGTTTTAACATGGCCGGGGTAATATCAGTGCCCGTGTAGATACCGTCTCCGGGAAGGTGAGGGATATCGAGTCCGCTACCAATACCATTGATCAGTATTTTTTTATCCTGCGTGTCTTTCAGTCTGGCCAGACTTTTCTGCCGCCAGATATCCATGGGGCCGGAAACGACATGATCGTAAATCGGGGCCAGCAGGGTATAGCTGTGTTTCAGCGCCATGGGGTTTTAGTGCAGAGCATTGGGTACAGCAAGTTGAAAGGCAGGAATCTCCGCCTCGAATTTCTCACCGTCATCGGTAATCATCTGGTAACTGCCGTGCATGGTACCAAAGGGGGTGTTCATGAATGTGCCAGAGGTATAGCGAAACTCGTCGCCCGGTTGCAGGTATGGTTGTTTGCCGATAACCCCGTCACCCTTGACTTCCTGCACCGCGCCATCGCCATCGGTGATGATCCAGTGCCGGCTCAGCAACTTTGCAGGGCGACTTCCCTCATTGCGGATGGTAACCGTATAGGAAAACACATAGTGGTTGTTCTGCGGGTCGGACTGCTCGGCAATATAGGCAGGTAGAACGCTGACTTCAATTTTGTTCATGAGTGGATATTACGCATATGGCTGGAATGAGTCTTATTATAACAGGGCGGTGGTAATAAAGGCTGCAGCAAAAATGCGGGATTTTCCCTCTTGTTAAGCTGTCATTATGCCCTCAGGTTTGCCTGTAGAGTCTGACAAAATCACTTACGGAGAGTTCTTCGGCGCGTTGTGATGGTGACAGGCCGGCCTGTTCAATTTGCCCGGCGCTACGCAGGTTCTTAAGAGTGTTCTTCAGGGTCTTGCGTCGCTGGGAGAAAGCCTGGCGGACAAGGTTTTCGTAGGCAGGAAAATCATCGATCGCAATTTCGTGCTCAGCCAGAGGTTGCAGACGAAGGATGGCGGAATTGACCTTTGGTGCGGGCTTAAAGGCATGAGGCGGCACTTCAAACAGGAACTCGGCATGGCAGAAGGTCTGTATCATGACGCTGAGACGGCCATATTGCTTGTTACCGGGAGCGGCAACAATGCGATCAACCACTTCCTTCTGCAACATGAAATGCATATCCTGGATAATCTCCCGAAAGTTCAAAAGATGAAAAAGAACCGGCGTTGAAATATTGTAGGGAAGATTGCCGACGATACGCAGTTTTTTATTATCCGCTCTGTGCTTCTGGTAAAAGTTGCCAAAATCAAATTTCAGCACGTCCATCTCATGCACAACCAGCTTTTCACGGTTCTGCGGGTCGTCAAAACGGCAGCTATCCACAAGACGGGGAATAATGTCCCTGTCCAGCTCAATAACATGCAGGTGGTTGAGGCGAGAAAGCAGGGGCCGGGTCATGGCACCAAGGCCGGGACCTATCTCCAGCATCAGATCATCGACCTGCGGCTGTATGCTGTCGACAATATGGCCGATAACCGACTGGTCTACAAGAAAGTTCTGGCCGAAGCGTTTTTTGGCTTGATGCATAAAAGCAGTGAATAGTGAATAGTGAATAGTGAAGTTTAAGGCAGTCGCACAGGAAAAACGAAGTTTTTCCCGTTTTTTTAACTATTCACTATTCACTATACGTTATTCACTAATTCGTCGATTCATCGACGAATTCCACGTATGCCTCATCACGAATCCGGCGCAACCAGAGGCGAAGTTCTTCGTCGATTTTGCGCTTGCGAATCGCCTGGCGGGCCTGGTTTTCCTTGTCGGCCTTGCTCTGGTCATGCTCACGGCGTTCCAGTACCTGTATCAGGTGCCAGCCGAAGTCGGTTTTAAACGGCTCGGAGAGCTGGCCTTCCGAGAGTGAATTCATTACATCTTCAAAGGCGGGTACCAGCTCACCAGGGCTGACCCAGCCAAGATCGCCACCCTTGATTTTTGAACCGGGATCCTCGGAAAATTCGCTGGCCAGCTCGGCGAAACTCTTGCCGTTTTCGATTTTCTCCCTCAGGTCCAGCAGTATCTGGCGAGCCTGTTCATCACTGACCTCCTCGCTGGTCTGTATCAGTATGTGCCGAACATGTGTCTGCTGTACCATGACCGTGTCATTTGAACTGCTGACCAGCTGTAACAGGTGAAAGCCGCTGGCGCTTTTGACCGGTTTCGAGGTTTCACCGGGTTTGAGATTTCTGACGGCATCGACAAACAGGCGTGGCAACTCATTGGTCTTGCGTACGCCGAGATCGCCGCCCTTGAGGGCATTGCGTCCGCTGGAAACCTTGATGGCAATGTCTTCAAAGCGCGCCCCGTTCTGTATCTGCCGGTAAACATCCATGGCTTTTTTCTCGGCCTTTTTAATATCTTCAGGACTCGCTTCTTCCGGTGTGGCGATCAGTATGTGGCGCAGATGATAGCTTGCCGTAGCGTTTTCAGGGTTCTCGTTCTGCTCAATGTATTGCTGTACTTCCTGATCGGAAACATTGATCTTGCTGGCCACCATACGCTGCTGCAGTTGCTGTATCATCAGGTCGTCACGTGTCTGTTCACGAAAGCGGGCATAGTTGATGCCCTGGGCTTCAATAACGTCACGAAACTGCTCAAGCGTCATATTATTGCTTTTGGCCAGGCGCTCGAGCACTCGGTTAAGCATCAGGTCATCGACCGTAATACCCAGTGCCTTTGCCTGTTGCAGCTGGATGGTGTCGCGAATCATCTTTTCCAGCAGCTGTTTCTTCAGCGATGCCGGATCGATGCGAGACAGCTGGCTGATATCCATCTGTTTGCGAAAATCCTCGAAGCGGTTATCCAGCATTTTTTGCGTGATGACATCCTCGTTTACGATAACAAGAATTCTGTCGAGCAATTCCGGCTCGGCCATGGCGACGGGTACCAGGCTGCTTAACAGGACAAGCAATAACAGGCTTTTTATAAATGATACAGAGTTAGGCATGGAGTAGTGTAGTGAACAGGTTATTGGAAAACGTCGCTATAGCCGTATATTGACTGCTGCAATGTGCTGCGGGCTTTTGTGCCGGACAGACTGCCCAGCCCTTTGAGAACAAATTGTACCAGTATTGCGTTGTCATAGGCAGCATTTACCGATGTTGAATTCTGTATACGGTGCTGCCCCAGCAACTGGATTGACCAGCAGCAGCTGTCATAGGCAATGCCGGCGATGGTATCCAGGCTTTTTCTGCTATCAAGCGAATAGTTCCATCGGGCAAAGGCGGTATATTCACGATTGATACCATAGACAAAGGATGTGTCGGTTTGTTCGATATCAATCTGGTTGTTTTTGAGGCGCTTGCGATAGCCGATATTGAATAAGTGTCTTGGCCCATGCTGGTAGTGAAGAAAATAGTTTTCTTTCGACAGGCGGCTGACACGAGTGTCCCACTGAATGGCGATATTGCTCTGCCAGTGCCCCCAGTTTGATTCGAGTTCACCGATAACATCGGATTGCCGGGCCGTTTCCGGTGCACCGGTAATCGAAATATTGCGGTCTTCAAAGTAGAAAATCTGTCCGATACTGGCGCGGATCAGCTGGTTGCCACTACCAGGGCTGAGCAGACGGCTGCTCAGGGCCACGGTCAGCTGGTTGGTGTCACCAATACGGTCGCCGCCGACAAAACGATTGTCGCGGAACAGTTGAGCAACGCTGAATTCCGGTGTGCTGGTATCAAACAGTGGTGATCGGCTCTGGTCTTCGTAGGGCACATACAGATAGTACAGGCGGGGCTCAAGCGTATGCAGGTAACCACTGTCCGTGTTGCGCTCGAAAAACAGCCCGGTGTCAATGCTGCTCATGGGGATGGTGTGGCTGGCAGTTGTGTCCAGGTTCGGGTCTTCAGGGCCGACATCGTATTGTGTATAGGCCAGTTTTACCTTTGGCTTGAAGAACCATGCAGTGCCCGTCAGGTCGAGGTAAAGCGCGGGCAGCAGGCGCAGGCGCGTGCCTGTGGTTTTATTGCTGTCCTCGTGCGCGAAGTCCACCAGCTCGGAGTCGAGGCCGAAAAACAGGGGTGATTGCAGAATCTGCGTTTTACCATTCAGGGTAAGCTGTGGCAGTCGCTTATACGGGCGGTCAGCCAAGGGTGTGTCGGTATCGATGGTCTTGATGTCCTGTACCATGGCATTGAGTTGCCAGTTATGCATGGCATATTTCAGGCTGGCGCTGCGGTTCAGGTGAGTCCGGCTGGTACTGCCCAGACTGTTGGAAAAGTCGTTGAAATAGTCCTTGTCGGAAATATCCTGATAGTCGGCATCGAACAGCAGGGCACTGGTCAAACGCGAGTGCTGAAGATAGCGTAGCTGGTAGCGTTTTTCCTGCGTAAGCTTGTCTTCGTGCAAGTACGCACCGCGCAGTTCACCACTGGTAGAGCGTGTCAGAAAACGGTAGTTGCCGCCAAGTTCAAGGCCGCGTTTTTGCATGTAACGCGGAACAATAACGGCATCCTGGTTGGCTGCGATATTCCAGTACCAGGGGGCGGCCAGCTCGATGCCGCGAGAGGTTGAGGTGCCGACCTCGGGAAACAGCAGCCCAGAGCGGCGACGGTCACTGGTGGGAAATTCGATATAGGGCGTGTATAGAAACGGCACGCCCTTGAAACGGATGACAACATCTTTTGCGGAACCGTATTCATCGGCATGATCAAGGTCAATTTCATCAGCGCTGATCAGCCAGTCCGGATCAGTCAGCGGGCAACTGGTAATACTGGCCTGGCTGAGTTCTGATTTTTTGTCATCGCCTTCGGCCATTATGGTTCTGGCCATGCCTTTCATATTGCTTTGCGGGATATAAAAACGGATATCGGTAAATACCCCGCGATTGTCGTCTGTCATGTCGATGCTGCCCCGGCTGGCGTCCAGCGACAGGCTCGGGGTATCGATATGGATGTCACCGCTGATACTGAGTTTTTCCTCGGGTTTGTTGTAGGCGGCCTGATCGGCGCGCATGCGTAGCAGATGCTTTTCGATTATGACATTGCCGATGAAACGGGTACTGCCATCGCTACTGGATGTGGTTTTATCGGCGCTGATCTCGATGTTTTCCCGGCTATCGACAGGGAAAACGGGGGGCGGCGTATGCAGGGGGGCGGCTTTTCCGGGAGGAGGACACAGTTCAGGGGCAGAACTGGCCGTCCTGCTGTCTGCAATAACGGTCGGTGAGAGAAAAAGCAGAACAACAGCGGTGCTACGCAGTGCTGTTGTCTTGCACCGGAGTTTTAAAGACAGCTGGGTGACATTAATAAATAACAATCGATTCTGTTTTTGTCAGTACGGATGTTTTTTATTGTACCAGTAAAAATTCCAGCAGGGCCTTTTGTGCGTGCAGCCGGTTTTCGGCCTCGTCCCAGACCACGCTCTGTTTGCCGTCGATGACCTCGGCACTGACTTCCTCGCCGCGATGGGCAGGCAGGCAGTGCATAAACAGGGCATCGTCATTGGCCAGTGCCATCAGCTCGCCGGTTACCTGGTAGTTTCTGAAGGCTTTTTCGCGTATTTTCTGTTCTTCTTCCTGGCCCATGCTGGCCCAGACATCGGTAACGATAAGATCGCTGCCTTCGCAGGCTGCCTTTGCATCGCGGATGATTTCAATACTGTCGGCGGTTTCGTCGATAAAACGCTGCTGGGGATCGAAACCTTCAGGGCAGGCAATATTGAGTTTGAAGCCGAGCATTTTTGCCGCATGCATATAGGAATGGCACATATTATTGCCATCACCCACCCAGGTAACCGTTTTACCGCTGATATCACCGCGTAATTCATACCAGGTCTGCATGTCGGCCAGTAGCTGACAGGGATGAACATCGTCGGTCAGGCCGTTGATGACAGGAACACTGGAATACCTTGCCAGGGTTTCCGCCTTTTCATGTTCGAAGGTCCTTACCATCAGACAGTCGGCCATGCGTGAAAGCACGCGGGCGCTGTCCTCAATGGGTTCGCCGCGGCCCAGCTGGGTATCGCGTGGTGAGAGAAAAATGGCATGGCCGCCAAACTGCGCCATGCCGGCTTCAAAGGAAACTCGGGTGCGGGTGGATGATTTTTCAAAAATCATGGCCAGCACCTTGTTTTTCAGCGGTTCGTAGATTTCACCGCGGTGATGCATGGCGCGAAGTTCCGTGGCACGACCGATAATGCGCTTGAACTCTTCCGTACTTAAGTCGGTAAGGGTGAGAAAATGTCTGACAGTTGTGTTATTCATAATCGTTATGCGGCCGCAGGTTGTTGCAGCCGGTTTGTCACCAGTTCGCAAACAGTTTCAATAATCGTATCGGCCTGCTGCTGGCTAATAATCAGTGGTGGCAGCAGACGGATAACGTTGCCGGCGGTCACATTAATCAGCAGTTTTTTATCCAGTGCCTGTGCGACCAGGTCGCCGCAGTCTTCTTCCAGCTCGATACCGATCATCAGGCCAAGTCCACGAACCTCGCGCACGCCATCCAGCGAGGCCAGCTTGCCGGTAAAGGCATTGAGCAGGTACTGGCCCATCTGTACGGCGCTGTCGACCAGGCTGTTATCGGCAATGGTATCGATAACGGCAGAAGCCGTGGCGCAACACAGCGGGTTACCGCCAAAGGTTGAGCCGTGATTGCCGGGCTGAAAAATATCGGCTGCGCTTTCACTGACCAGGCAGGCACCGATCGGCACGCCGTTACCCAGCGCCTTGGCCAGGGTCATCACGTCCGGCAGGATGTCATTGTGCTGGAATGCAAACCACTGGCCGGTGCGGCCCATGCCGGTCTGGATTTCATCGAGCATCAGCAGCCAGTTATTCTGGTCACAGATTTCACGTAACTGGTTAAGGTAATCCCGATCCGGAATCTGTATGCCACCTTCACCCTGAACCGGCTCGACCAGTATGGCGACGACATTACTGTTATTGTCGGCAATGTTCTTGATAGCGTCGACATCATTAAAGGGTGCACGGATAAAACCCTGCACCAGCGGCTCGAAACCGGCCTGTACCTTGCGGTTGCCGGTGGCGCTAAGGGTGGCCATGGTGCGGCCGTGAAAGCTGTTATCCATAACGATAATGGCCGGGTCTTTCACCTTGTTTTTACTGCCATAAAGACGGGCGATCTTGATGGCCGCTTCATTGGCCTCGGCGCCGGAATTGGAAAAGAACACGCGGCTCAGACCGGACAGTTCGCACAGCTGGTCGGCCAGCTTCTGCTGGCGGTCAATGTGATAGAGGTTGGAGGTGTGCAGCAGTTTCGAGGCCTGTTCACAGATGGTTTGTGTGACGGCAGGATGCGCGTGGCCAAGACCGCAGACGGCAATGCCGCCGAGCGCATCCAGGTATTTTTCGCCATTACTGTCCCAGAGATATGCCCCCTCGCCATGCTCGAAAGTAACATCCAGCGGAGCGTAGGTCTGCATTAAGTGATTGTTTGTTGCCATGATTTTTGAATCGTTAAGCTATGGTTGTGCTACGGGTTAAATCGTATAAAAAGCAAAAGCGGCAGCCATGGCTACCGCTTTTAAAGATATGATTATACTTGTATTTTTGTGTAAAGCAACCGTAGGGGAGGTGTTCTTTTCAGGGGGCTTTTTTGTGGGGTTCGGGGTGATTTTCTTTTGATCTTTTTGGTGTTGATAGTTCGGGTTTCGCTTTGACAGCGACCTAATTTTCTTTCAACAGCGAAAGAAAAGTAGGCAAAAGAACGCCGCCACTGCAGGCTACGCCCCTTTGCAAAAGCGGCAAAGGGGTACCCGCTGAACCGGGCCTTTTGATTTTG
>DRLE01000122.1 GCA_011051475.1 Gammaproteobacteria bacterium | reverse complement strand
CAGCCATATGTTTTTAGTCGATTGCATTTGCCCGCCAGGGTTGGTATCCATGTCGGCTTTATTATACATTGCCGCGAATTGTGGTCGGAGCTAACCGGTTTTGTGTCGGCAGCAGTCTAATGGACTGCGAAAATCATTGATATTTTATGTTATGGTCGCATATTGATTCAGGTGAAAGACTAATTATTTAGGAGATATCCCATGGCAAAAAGCATCGTTGGTACACAAACCGAGCAGAACCTGCTCAAGGCATTCGCCGGTGAGTCGCAGGCCAGAAACCGTTATACCTTTTTCGCCAGCAAGGCGAAAAAAGAAGGTCTGATGCAAATCGCGGATATCTTCCAGGAAACGGCCAATCAGGAAAAAGAGCACGGCGAACGGTTTTTCAAGTTCCTGGAAGGGGGCAGTGTTGAAATCACGGAGAGCTTTCCTGCCGGTGTTATTGGCACCACACTGGATAACCTGAAAGCGGCGGCGGCCGGTGAGGCCTATGAATGGTCGGATATGTATCCGGCCTTTGCCAAAGTCGCCCGCGAGGAAGGCTTTGAGGAGATTGCCGCAGCCTTCGAGGCCATTTCCGTGGCGGAGAAGCAGCATGAAAAACGCTTCCGCGATCTGGCGGACAATCTTGAGGCCGGCAGAGTGTTCAAAAGAAACGGCAAGGTTGTCTGGCGTTGCCGTAACTGCGGCTATCTGCATGAAGCCGAAGAAGCACCGGATGTCTGTCCGGCATGCCTGCACCCGCAGGCCTACTTTGAACTACTGGGTGAGAACTGGTAGGCAAAGGTACAGCTAGCACTTCCGCCAGGCTTATTTCGCGGTAGCTGCGTCTATGCGATAGCCTTCATGGCAGACAACGCAATTCTGCATCAGTACGCCCAGCTGTTTCAGACTGGTGGCGCTGTCGCCGAATTCCTCGGCATCCAGCGCCAGCTGGTCGAATTTCGCGTGGGTGTCAAAGCCCAGCTTTTTGAATTCCAGCGGCAGTTTTTTCATCAAGGAGCCCGGCACTTCCTGCTGCGCGGCGCGGCCGACCGAGCGCGCGGCACGGGCTATGGCCTTGCTGTTATCTTCGCCTGCTGCCTGGACGATCTGCTGTGCAGCCTTCAGAAACATGCGCATTTCGGACAGCACCAGGTCTCTTTCGCCCGGCTCCAGCAGCAGGGACTGCCGGTCATCGCTGGCAACCAGGGTTTCACCGGCAATAAAGAATTTATAGACAAGACCGCCATTTACAATAATGGCGAGCAATAGCAGGACCCAGCAGAATTTGCACATAACGATGCTCCAGTAACTGTTTTATGAATGGTGAAAATATACCATAGCGCGCCTGGCAGTCGCTGATATAATTAATCCGAGGTTCCTTACGGTTCGATTATCAACGCATTATTGCCCCCTGGGGCCGGCGAAAGTCATATGAAAAATCTCTGGTCGGATTCTGAAGCAGAAAAATACAGTGACAGTCTTTTACAGCTAAGGGTTTACAGTTCCCGCCTGCTGGGCCGGAATCCTGATCTGGTGCTGCACGGTGGCGGCAATACCTCCGTTAAAATCACTGAAAAGGATATCTTCGGCGAAGACGAGGAGATTCTCTATGTGAAAGGCAGCGGCTGGGATCTGGGCGATATCGAAGCCGAGGGTTTTGCGCCGGTACGGCTGAAGGTACTGCAACACATGGCGACGCTGGATCAGCTCAGTGACAGCGACATGGTGCGTCTGCAGCGCGCGGCCATGACCAATCCCTATGCGCCAAACCCTTCGGTGGAAGCGGTGCTGCACGCCATTATTCCGTTTGCCTTTGTCGATCATACCCATGCCGATGCGGTCGTTACCATTACCAATACACCCGGTGGCGAGGAGCGCATCCGTGAAATCTATGGTGATCGGGTACTGATCGTGCCTTATGTAATGCCGGGTTTTATCCTGGCGAAGACCATTTATGAAATGACAAGGTCTGTCGACTGGTCACAGTATGACGGCATGGTGCTGCTGCATCACGGAGTCTTTACTTTCGATAATGATGCCGGGAAAAGCTATGAAAAAATGATCGATATTGTCAGCCTGGCCGAGGACTATCTTCAGGCGCAGGGGGCAACGACAGCAAGCGATTGTAAAGCGCAGGACACGGATCTGATCACGCTGGCAAGAATCCGCAAACAGGTTGCGGAAAAAAGAGACTGCGCGGTTTATGTGCTGGCGGACAGCAGCAAACCAGCCTGCGCCTTTGCCAGCCTGGAGAATGTCGACAGTATTGCCGGGCGGGGACCGTTGACGCCGGATCATATCATCCGCACAAAGCAGCTGCCATTGATCGTTCCTGAAAAAACAGAGAATGCGCAGGCGCTGGTCGATGCGTATGCGGATGAATACCGGGCCTATTTTGACAGACACGCCGGTGCGAACCAGGTCTGCCTCGATCCGGCGCCGCGCTGGGCGGTATGGAAAGACCGTGGTCTGCTGGCATTTGGCGCTAGCCTGAAAGAAGCCGGTATTATCGCCGATATCAACCGGCATACCATTAAAGCCATACAGCAGGCGGAGAAACTCGGCGGCTGGGTGGCGCTGCCGGAAAAAGACCTGTTCGATATGGAGTACTGGGAGCTGGAACAGGCGAAACTGAAAAAGAGCAGCAGCGCGCCCGAGTTTCAGGGGAAGGTTGCACTGGTGACCGGCGCCGCCAGTGGCATCGGTCATGCCTGCGTCGAGATGCTGCTGGAAAAAGGCGCAGCGGTGGCCGCCATCGATATCAACCCGGCGATCACCACGCAGTTCGATTCTGCTGCGGTGCTGGGTATTGGCTGCGATGTAAGCGACAGCGCCGCCCTGAAACAGGCCGTAGAGAAAACCGTTCAACGCTTCGGCGGCCTGGATATTCTGGTCAGCAATGCGGGTATCTTTACCGCCAATGAAACGATTGAAGACATGAGTGCACAAACCTGGCAGCTGAGCATGGATATCAACCTGACCAGCCATCAGCGATTGATGCAATACTGCATTCCTTATCT
>DRLE01000121.1 GCA_011051475.1 Gammaproteobacteria bacterium | reverse complement strand
CGCTGCCGATATCAAAACGCGGGCTGTAACGAGCGCCACTGTCAAATACCAGCACATGCCCGGCCGTCTCGATCACGGCTGACAACCCCTGGCCCACATCCAGTACGCTCAGTTGAAATGCCCCTGCCGGTATGGCCCGGGAATTTTTAAACCACAGCGGCAGTATCAGGATAAATGCAGCAGTAATTATTCCAGCCTGTTTGCCGAGATCCCGCCTGCCGACCGGCCGGCCCTCTGCCAGCCCCGAACGTATACGGGGATACAGCACCAGTAGCAGAATACCGGCACTGGCCAGCAGCATTTCCAGAACACTGACATCACCACGTTGCCAGAGCGCAAAAGGCCGATCGGCGAGATACTGTAAAAACGGCCAGGCCAGTTGCAGCAGGCTGGCTGCCAGCGCAAACAGTGCTTCCGACAGCCCCGGCAGCCATGGCTGCAACAGCATGGCCAGCAATACCGGCGGCACAACCAGAAAACTGACCCAGGGAATCAGTAACAGATTGGCCACGGGCGACAGCAGCGACACCTGCTGAAACATAAACAACGACAGGGGCAACAGGCTCAGACTGATAATCAGCTGCAGGCGCAGCCAGGACCTGGGCAAACGCCACAGGCGCGCCATACCCGAGCGTGCCACTTCGGCCTTGTCCTGCGTCTGCAGGGCCAGGAAAATTACCGCCACCGCTGAAAAGGAGAACCAGAAACCGGCGGAAAGCACCGCCAGCGGGTCAAACAGCAAAACCAGCAGCAGGGCCAGCGCCAGGCTATCCTGCGGCCGGTGGTTGCGGCGCAGCAGTTGCATAACAGCGAGTACCGCCAGCATCAGCAGGGCGCGTTGTGTCGGTATGGTCATCCCGGCCAGCAAGGCATAAACCCCGGCCATCAGCATGCCGCTGGCAATGGCGATATGCTGCGCCGGTATTCGTTTCATTAACGCCTGTGGCAGGCAAAAGCGCAGCAGCATAAATCCGAAGAGAAAGGCCAGGCCGATATGCAGGCCGGATATGGCCATTAAATGGCTGGTACCGGTGGCGGTAAACACCCGCCACTGCCCGGCTGATATGGCAGAGCGATCGCCAATGGCCAGCGCCCGTATAATGGCATAGGTATTGTCTGCGCCCTTTCCATCAACCGTATTATCCTCATCCCTGCCCCTGCTACCCTCTGCCAGGCTGTCAATCGTTTCGCCAAGCCGGGCCCGCCAGCGATTGATCGACCACCAGGGCGCCGCCCGCAGACGCAGGTTGTCATCGCTCTTGCGCACATAGCCGGTAGCATCGATACCCTGCTGAAACAGCCAGCCCTCATAATCAAAGCCGCCGGGGTTAAGAAATCCATGAGGCGGCTTCAGGCGTACACGAAGCTGCCAGTGCTCACCGGCCTGCACTGCACGGCCGTAGTACCAGCTCAGGCGAATCTTGCGTAAGCGCCGTTTATGCCCTGGCATGTCGGACGCGGCGTCCACTGAGATGAAGTTTTCAGGCATCAATTCAAAACGCTGCACCGCTCCCGATTGCACCGGAATACCGACCACCCTGCCCGTAAGCAGCATATCCCTGCCGGCCATGGATTCATCAAGGCGATGACCAAGATGCTTGCCAGCCCATAAAGATGAATAGATAAAACCTGCTATTATCAATAATATAGAATATATTATTAAAGTAATTTGTCTTAGAAAAAATACCTGGCAACAGCGATGAATACGGCGCAGTATAAACAGCAGAAGCAGGCAGATACCACCTGACAGCAACAAAAAGGATACGTCGGGCAGCGAGGAAAATTGCTGCAGCAAGACAGCACCGGCAAGGAATGCCGGCGCATAAAAGGCCAGACCCGGGACGGGTAGCGATCCCCTGTTATCCATTTCAGAGCTATCCATTTCTGAAACTCCCCGTTTCCATCCCTGCAACGGCCCCTGCCGATACCCTGACGCTTCAGCCTGTACAACATCCTCTGCTGCACAGTGGCTGAAAGGTTTCGCTTTGCCGTTAAAACACTATAAAATAAAAAGGTTATAATATTATCTTAAACCGCAGCCTCGTCTTTATTTCAGGATATACGATCCTTGCGAGTAAAGGCACCTGCTGCACATCTGCAGCCAAAGAATCGCCCGGGGTGCAAGCTGAGAAAACAATCCGGGAAAGCAGCCCGGAAAACGACACTTCAACGGACATAACCGCGCTACAAACATACACTTTTTCGGATTATTTCGCTACCTTATCACTATGCCCCGCAAGTTTTTCAAGCGCTTTCTGCCCAGCCCCCAGTCTATCCGGGAAAACCGCTCCCTGAGCATTTTCGGCTCCTGGCTGCATGAACCCAATCTGTGGCATCTTAACCGCCGTTCGGTAGCGACTGCCTTTGCCATCGGCCTGTTTTTTGCGTGGATGCCGGTGCCTTTCCAGATGGTGCTCTCCGCCGGCTTTGCCATTTTCCTGCGTGCCAATCTGCCTGTTTCCGTGGTACTGGTCTGGATCACCAACCCGTTTACCATTCCTCCGATGTTCTACTTCGCCTACCTGGTCGGCACCTGGATAGTCGGCGAACCGCCTGTCGACTTCAGCTTCGAACTCAGCTTCGACTGGCTGCAGCACGAACTGGAAAGCAGCTGGCAGCCTTTTCTCGTTGGCTGCTTTACCATGGCCTCGCTCTCCAGTATTACCGGCTATTTTCTTATCAATGCCATCTGGCGCTACTCGGTGCTGAGCCGCCGTGCCATTAAATTCAACAAGCGAAAATAATCCTATGGTCTGGAAACCCCATGCAACCGTCGCCGCCATTATCGAACGTGACAACAAGTTCCTTATGGTTGAAGAAACCATCCACGGAGAAAACCGGTTCAACCAGCCGGCCGGCCATCTCGACCCGGATGAAAGCCTAGTCGATGCGGTCATTCGCGAGGCAAAGGAGGAAACCGCCTGGGATTTTACCCCGGAAGCGGTCACCGGCATCTACCTGTGGAAACACCCCGTTAACGGCGAAACCTTTCTGCGCATTGCCTTCTGCGGCCCCTGCAGCAACCACGACCCTTCACAGGCGCTGGATACCGGTATTATCCACGCCGTCTGGAAAAGCCGTGAAGAACTGCTTCAGGAAAACCGCCTGCGCAGCCCCATGGTGATTGACTGCATCGACGACTATCTGGCCGGTAAACGCTACCCGCTGGACATGCTGGTCAATGTCGACTAGCGCGCAGCCATGACAAAACAGAGCATTATCGTAGGCATGTCCGGCGGCGTCGACTCTTCCGTCGCCGCCCTGTTGCTGCTGCAGCAGGGCTATCATGTCGAAGGCCTGTTTATGAAAAACTGGGAGGAGGATGACGATGCCGACTACTGCGCCGCCGCCGAGGACCTGAAAGACGCCAGCGACATTTGCAATACCCTGGGCATCAAGCTGCACACAGTCAACTTTGCCAGTGAATACTGGGACCGGGTGTTTCAGCACTTTCTGCAGGAATACAGTGCCGGGCGCACGCCCAACCCCGACATTCTCTGCAATACCGAGATCAAGTTCCGCGCCTTTCTCGACCATGCGCTGTCTCTGGGCGCCGACAAAATCGCCACCGGCCACTATGTCCGCAACCGGCTTGCTGATAACGGCAGAACACAGCTGCTGCGCGGTGTCGACAGCAACAAGGATCAGAGCTATTTCCTGCACGCGCTCAACCAGCAGCAGCTCTCTCATGCCCTGTTTCCCGTCGGCGAGTACGAGAAACCGGCCATCCGCGAGCTGGCGCGCGAAAACGATCTGGTCACCCATAACAAGAAAGACAGCACCGGCATCTGCTTTATCGGCGAGCGTCGCTTCAATACCTTTCTCGAAAAATACCTGCCGGCAAAGCCCGGTGAAATTCACACCGTGGATGGTGAAGCCATCGGCAAACACAACGGCCTGATGTACTATACCCTGGGCCAGCGCAAGGGACTGGGCATAGGCGGCGTTAAAAACGGAGACGAAGAACCCTGGTACGTGGTCGACAAGGACCTGGACAACAATATCCTGCTGGTGGCGCAGGGGCATAACCACCCCGCCCTGTT
>DRLE01000120.1 GCA_011051475.1 Gammaproteobacteria bacterium | reverse complement strand
CCGATGCGCTGCGACATCGATAACCGGCCGGTGCAGATTGTCGATTATGAGCACGGCAAGGCGGCGGTTACCCGCTGGCGGGTATTAAATCGTGAAGCCGGCGCCGTGCGCCTGCTGCTTATGCCCGAAACCGGCCGTACCCATCAGCTGCGGGTGCACTGCGCGGCCTCGGGCTTTCCGATTATCGGTGACGGTCTGTATTGTGAGGAAGAGCGCGGCCAGCCACGCATGTTGCTGCATGCCGACAACCTGCTGTTCAAACACCCGGTAACGGATGAGGAAATGCATCTTTTCGCGCCCTGTGAATTTTAGGGAGAGCGGTCAGTTAACGGTTACTGCCAGCCGGAGACTACATTGAAATAAAACAGCCGGTCCTGATAGGAAAGAATAATGCCTGTCGGTGTGATCTCGTAAAGCACCAGGCCATCGAGCACGTATTCGCCTTCCTCCATGAAGTTGTTATTGATAACCACGCTGCGTTGCTGCGGGTTGCTGGAATAGACATGGGCGGTAATACGGAACACCGGCAGTTGTTTGCGAAAGCTCTCCGGCAGGTCTTCGTAGGCGGTGATTGCTGTTTCGGGTTTTTCCGCGGGCGTGGCGCTTGCCGGTTTGCTGTCCGGTGCGTCGTTGCTGCTTGCAGTTGGTTTGTGCTCCGTCAGCGGTGTTTCTGCCGTCTGTGCCTGCGTCGCCTGTGGTGTACCGGTTTGAGGCGACCCGGTGTTAATGCTTTCTGCCGGTGATGTCATTGCGGCGCCTGTCGTCGCCGGTGGTTCTGTTGTCACGGTCCGCCCGGAGGTATTGTGTTCGGCTGTCGCCCCTGGTGCCGGTCTGGCAGCAGGAGCGGCAGCGGCCGGTGTTTCCGCCTGGACGGGAGCTGATGGCTGAACGGCGGTTGCGGTTTGTTGCGCAGGTTCTGGCGCATCCTTGCTGTGCAGGTTGAAATAGACAATGGCGGCGAGGTTGAGCACGACCGCGGCGATCAGCACATAGGGCCACCATGCCTTTTTATCCTGGCGGTAGGCAAGGCTGGCTGAGTGGATGGTCTGTACGTCAGGCGTCTTGCCCTTGCCGCGTTCCTCTTCGGATTTTTTCAATGCATCGAGAATATAGGACATGGTCAGCCTGCTTTAACCAGGGTCGGCAAGTCTGTGTCCGACAGCGTGTTAATGTGAATCAGCGTCAGTGGCCCGACAATGCCGTCCGCCTTCAGCCCCTGTTGTTGCTGAAAGGCCCTGACTCTCCGGGCCAGTGCTTTGTCATAGCGGTCGCTGCCCAGTTTGTCTTCGTGCAGTATCCCGGCCAGCTGTGTATCCAGCCAGGGCACCAGCCTGCTGTCTTCTCCCGGCGTGATGGCGCGTGTATACAACGGCGGTTTTTTCCATAGCAGGATGTAGCTGCCGTACCAGTACCTGTCCAGTTCTGACAGTTCCAGCCGGTAGTTTTTATTATTGAAATAAAGCGTGGCGGTGTTATGGCTGATTTCACCCAGGGTGACCTGGCGCGGTTCTCCCCTGCTGTTCAGCAGGGTAAGCACGGCGGGGCGATTGTGCATTCTCAGACTGTTGAGGTTGCCCTGTTTGTGCAGGCAGCTGAGGCCAAAGGCCGCTGCCTGCCGGCACATGGTGGTTGCTGTTTTTCTGTTATAGGGAATGTTCCAGAGTGCAAACAGTGCTTCGTAGGCCTCTGCGCGACCGGCACTCTGACTATCCAGGGCGTCTGCAAACAATGCACCAGCATCGCTGTTGCCCGGCTCAGGACTGTTTTGCTCCGCAATGTTACGGCTGGCGGTTATATTCGTGGCAGTATTATCTGACGCCCCGGTAAGGCCTGTGTCTGTAAGGCCTGTGTCTGCGTTTCTGTCCGGTACCGCTACGGCCGGGTCATCTGCTGTTTCAGGGGCCGCTTCGGTGGCTGATTGCTTCGGGGCTAATTGTTCAGGCGCGGCAATGTCCGCCGTTTCTGTCGTTTGCGCATGTTCTTCTGCGCTCCCCTGATCGTTCTGGCCAGGCGTATTGCCGTGCGGCAGGGTGTCTGTGCTATCACTTCCTCCCGTAGCGTCACGCAAAGGAGGCAGGTCGAAGCGGGCCGCGAGCAGGGCTGCGGCCAGCACGATAGCAAGGCCGGCAGCCAGTCCTGCGGGCAGCAGCCAGCGCCGTGTCTGTTTTTTTCGCTCGACGTTTTTAAGTTCGCCAAATACTTCACTTGCGGCCTTTTTTACAATAGACGGCGCGGCAGCGGGGCGGTTTTCCACATAGGCGCCCAGCAGGGCGCGGTCGCAGAGGATATTGATCAGCCTCGGCACACCATTGCTCAGGCGATAGAGCAGCCTGACACTCTCGTCGGGAAACAGCTGGATGTTCTGCCCGGCGACAGCCAGGCGGTGATTGATATAGGCCCTGACCTCTTCCCGGTCAAGCGGCTGCAGATGGTAGCGCGCGGTAATGCGCTGCGCCAGCTGGCGCATTTCCGGGCTGGCGAGTATATCGAGCAGTTCGGGCTGGCCGAGAATGATAATCTGCAGCAGTTTGCGCTGATGGGTTTCCAGATTGGTCAGCAGGCGCAGCTGTTCCAGTACCGGTGCCGACAGATTCTGTGCCTCGTCGATAATAAGTACGGTTTTTTCATTATTACGGTGGCTTTCAATCAGGAACTGGTAAATCAGGTCGGTATAGGTTTTTACGCTGTTGCCGGATTCGGGGTAAGGGATTTTCAGTTCGTCGCAGATGGTTTCCAGCAGTTCGATTTCGCTGACCTTGGGGTTGAGCAGCAGGGCGACGTGGGCCTGCTCGGGTATCTGTTCCAGCAGGCAGCGGCAGATGGTGGTCTTGCCGGTGCCGACTTCGCCGGTCAGCAGTATGCAGCCGCCATCACTGTTCAGGCCGTAAACCAGATGCGCCAGCGCCTCGCGATGCTGCGCCGTCATGTACAGATAACGCGGATCGGGGGCGATGGAAAACGGCGGCTCCCTGAATCCAAAATAGTCGTTATACATGATTAGCAGTGTGGCTGGACAGCATGGCCCGGACGGTTGTTTGCAGGCGCTAACTATAACCAAGGCGTGGCGCTCTTACAACTGCCTGCGGTGGGTCCGATTGTGGAGTCGGTTAACGCCCGCGCGAGTGGCACGGTTGCGTCCGCCTGATTCCGCCAGGGGCGGTTACTGCGGTGGCTTTAAGACCGGCTCATAAACGGCGATATCCTCACCGCGTGCCCTGGCCAGCTGCATGGCCTTGTCGGCATTGCGCATCAGGGTTTTTTCGTCATCGCCGTGCAGGGGATACAGGCTGATGCCGATACGGCATTCAATATTCAGGCTGTGGCCGTCGATATCAAAGCTTTCGTGGAAGCAGGCAACGATTCGCCTGGCGACAGCCACGGCCTGCTCCTCGGTCTGTGCCGATGGCAGCAGCAGGCCGAATTCGTCACCACCGAGACGGGCCAGGCTGGCGCGATAGCGGGTTTGTGTATCCGCAGGCAGCAGCTTCTGTCCGGAGCTGTCGGTGCCGACCCAGGCTATGAAGTCCGTGTCCCTCAGGATCCGGGTCAGGCGCTGACCGGCTTCATGCAAAAGTCTGTCGCCGGTCGTTTTTCCGTATTTTTCGTTTATGCTGCGAAAGTGTTTCAGATCCAGTAGCAGCACTGCAAAGCGGCGCCGGCCCCTGGTGAGCAGAAGAATCTGTTCGAGCAACTCTTCAAACAGAAGGCGCTTGTGCGTTTCTTCGTCAAACAGGTCCGAATCCAGCCTGTCGAGCACCTCGTGAATCCTGGCCAGCGGGGTGATTGCCGAACGTTGCAACAGCACAATGACAATCAGAACCATCAGCACAATCGCAATAATCGCGATTATCATGACTCGGTTGCGATGCTGCCTGACTTCTTCGTTAAAGGCTGTCATGTCCGATTGCAGCAGCAGTGTCATGACGGGGCGCTTGTTCCTGTCATTGATGGCCAGTTCGATGTTCAGGTGGTTGGCGTCCTGCGCCAGCGCCCAGTTGTCAGACTGGTAACTTATCTGGCCGTCCAGCAGCCTTATCTGCACCGGCATGCCCAGTGACTGTTCAAGGTTTTTCAGGCTGTATGACAGGTCGGTAATGACCTGGATATAGCCACGGGGCCTGAGGCCGCCAAAGGGAACGATAACGGCAAATACCGGCCGGGTTTTGTAAAGACAGCGTTGTGACAGGGTCTGCAGCATCTCGGGCCCTTTGCGCTGCATGGCGAGCTGGCTGAGCTGGGGACAGATCAGTTCGCTGTTACCGCCGGTATCGATGCCCTCACCGGAAGCGCTGATCAGGGTGAAGCGGGTATCCAGAACATAGAGCTTGAGCAGCTTTAACACGCCCGCGGTGACAAAGTACTGGTTGAACTGCTCATCCAGCTCTTGCCTGAGGGCTGTGCGGTTTTTTTCCCTGAAATCGCGCTGAAACCTTTGTTCCTTGCTGATGGCCAGTGCCAGGTCAAGAGAGTTTGCCTGCAGCTCGTCAAGAATGTCCTGGATTTCCAGTGAGGCAAGTTGCTGGATGGACGCGACGTGATAGTGGTAGGTAAACTGCTTGTAGGATTCACTGATGTAATAGACCAGTGATATGCAGAAGATGCCGACCAGAACGACCGTAATGCTGAGTTTGTCGGTAAGTGACAGCTGGGTACTCATGGTTTATTTGCTGATCATGTATTTTTTGGCCTGCCATTCCTCGAAGCCGCCACGAAACCAGTATATGTTTTTATAGCCGCAATCCCTGGCAATAACCACCGCGCGGTCACTGCGCCGGCATTTTGGTCCGTTGCAGTAAAACACGACAGCGGTGTTTTTGTCCGGGATAATCTTCGCCAGTGTTTTGCAGTCTGTCTGTGTATCGGGAAGGTTTTGCGCGCCGGTAATAAAACCCTGGCGCAGGTCGGAACTGATTCTCGAATCGATAATGACCAGGTCATCGATCTTGAGCGCCAGCTCGATCAGGGTTTCGGCATTGATTTTTGTGCTACCATCGATGCTGTCCGGGCTGAGGTAGTTGTCCGCACGTGCAGGCCCGGCAAAAGGCAGCAATACCTGCAGGGAGAAAATCAGAAACAGTATCTTGCCAGGTAGTGGATTCATGGATTCGTTTTATTAATATGCGGTCTGTTGTGCATCAAGCCTATCGCTAAAGTGCTGACGGTAACAGGTCAATAAGTCAGGTCGTTAAGCCTATTGTATGCCTATCAATAAAAAAAGTACGCCAGGCCCGAATTTTGCTTTATTGAGCAGTCCGCTGGATCTGGGTTTTACCACACTGAAAAACCGCAGCATTATGGGCGCCATGCATACCGGGCTGGAGAATCCCCTGTCTGGCTATAAGCTGTTCGGCTATAAAAAACTGGCCGAATTCTACCGTGAAAGAGCCCGTGCGGGCGTTGCGCTGATTATTACCGGTGGTGTGTCACCGGATTTCAGTGGTCGCCTGTCACTGCTGTCTCCGCAGCTGAGCCATGCCTGGCAGCTGCCGGCTCACCGCGATCTGGTGCAGGCAGTGCATGAGGGTGGCGCCAAAATCTGTCTGCAGATCCTGCATGCCGGGCGCTATGCCTATCATCCCTTTGCGCGCGCGCCCTCGGCCATCAGGTCACCGATCAGCCCCTACCGGCCACGCGCATTGAGCGACAGGCAGATACGCAAATTGATTGCGGCTTTCGCGCGTACCGCCTCGCTGGCGCAGCAGGCCGGTTATGATGGCGTTGAAATCATGGGGTCGGAAGGTTATCTCATTAACCAGTTCGTCTGCCCCGGCAGTAACAAGCGCGAGGACAGCTGGGGTGGCAGTTTCGAAAACCGCATTCGTTTTTCGCTGGAAATTGTGCGCGCCGTGCGGCAGGCCACGGGTAGTGACTTTATTATTATTTACCGGCTCTCCATGCTCGATCTGCGCAGTGATGGCAGCAGCCGTGATGAGGTCAGGCGGCATGCCGTAGAAATCGAAAAAGCCGGCGCCAGCATGATCAATACCGGCATTGGCTGGCACGAGGCGAGAATTCCGACCATCGCCTCGGTGGTGCCGGAGGCTGCCTTCAGCTGGGTAAGCGGTATGATCAGACAGCATGTTGCCATTCCGGTGATTACCTCCAACCGCATTAACAGCCCGCAGCGGGCCGAGCAGTGTTTGCAGAACGGCGACGCCGATATGGTTTCCATGGCCAGGCCTTTCCTCGCCGACAGCGAATTTATGCGCAAGGCGCTTGATGGCAGGCCGGAACTGATTAATACCTGTATTGCCTGTAACCAGGGCTGCCTGGACCATGTATTCAGCGGTCGTCGCGCCAGCTGCCTGGTCAATCCGCGTGCCTGCTATGAAACCGAATACCCGCCTGAAAAGGCCGCTTCGAAAAAAACCATTATTGTCGTCGGCCTGGGCATGGCCGGCCTGTCCTGCGCCTTTCATGCCGCCATGCGCGGTCATCATGTGATTGCCTATGATGCGGATAATCTCGGCGGGCAGTTCAATCTTGCGGCCGAAATTCCCGGCAAGGAAAGCTATGCGCGCAGCATCCGTTATTTTGACAGCCAGTTGTCCCTGCTTAATGTCGAGGTGCATCGCAACCACAGGGTCAGCTTCGAGGATCTGCGTGACTGTTTTGCCGATGCCATCGTTATCGCCACCGGTGTTGTTCCGGCCATACCGGCAATACCCGGCATCGATCATTTCTCGGTGATGGATTATGTGACGGCTATCCGGCGCAGGGAAATGCTCGGCGACAGGGTGGCGATAATCGGCGCCGGCGGTATTGGTTTTGACATTGCGGAAATGCTGGCAGTGAACAAGCACTGCGACTGGTACCAGCAGTGGGGTATCGACAGGCATTTCCGCGGCCGTGGAGGGCTGCTGGAGAAACGGCCTGACTGTGGTGCATCCCGGACCGTCTACCTGTTGCAGCGCAAAAAGGGCAAGCCGGGAAAAAGGCTTGCGCGCACTACCGGCTGGATTCGTCGCCTGAGTCTCAGGCGCGCCGGGGTAAACATGTTAAGTGGCGTTAGCTATGAAAAAATAGATGACTTCGGCCTGCATATTACGCATCATGGTATACCGGTAACGCTGGCAGTGGACCATGTCATTATCTGTGCCGGCCAGCATTCGGAAAACAGCCTGTACGGACAGCTTGAAAATATCGGCCAACCGGTACATCTGATCGGCGGTGCGCGCCGGGTTCGTGAGCTGGATGCCGAAACCGCCATTCGTGAAGGCATGGAACTGGCTTACAGCTTTTGAGTGCTTATGAGACCGATTTTACGACTATTCCTGTTAAGCTTTTTTCTGCTGCTGTCAGCCTTGCAGGTTTCCCATGCAGAACAGCAGGTCGAGCAGCCGGAAGGAAAGAAAGGGGCGCAGCCCAACCGTCTGATTTATTCCGACAGTCCCTATCTGTTGCAGCATGCCTATAACCCGGTTGACTGGTACCCCTGGGGTGTCGAGGCATTTGAAAAAGCGAAAAAGGAAAACAAGCCGATCTTTCTGTCCATCGGCTACTCTACCTGCCACTGGTGCCATGTGATGGCGCGCGAGTCGTTTGAAAACCCGGAAATCGCCGGCATACTGAATAAGTACTTTGTTGCCATCAAGGTGGATCGTGAGCAGCGTCCGGATATCGACGCGGTTTACATGGCGGCTACCGAGTTGATCAACGGTTATGGCGGCTGGCCGATGAGCGTGTTCCTGGACCATCGCCTGCGGCCGTTTCATGCCGCCACCTATTATCCGCCCTATACCACGGAGAGCGGTCCGGGCCTGAAGGACATTCTGCTGAAAATTCATCAGCTGTGGATCAGCGAGCATGCTCTTGTCGAGGAAAACGCCGAACAGGTGAGCATGCGTATCGGCGCTTATGCGGATGACACCGGGGTGCATGAGTCGCTGGCGGAAAACATACATGTGCGGGCGATGCAGGAAATCCGCGCCGCCTATGACAGTGATTTCGGCGGTTTCAGTGCAGCACCCAAGTTTCCCCGGCCGGGTATCTTCGCCTATCTGAACCGCATGGCAGGTGATGGGTATGACGGGAATAAGCGGAAAAAGGCCGGCAGCGATAAAGACAGTGCCCGCGATATGATGCAGACCACGCTGGACGCCATGGCAGCCGGTGGTATTTTCGACCAGGTGGGCGGCGGTTTTCATCGCTATTCGGTGGATGCGAGCTGGCAGGTGCCGCATTTCGAGAAAATGCTCTATACCCAGGCACTGATGGTTATGGCCTACAGTGATTTCTACCGGCTTGCCCCGCGCGATGAGTACCGGCGGGTTGTATCGCAGACGCTGGCCTTTGTGCAGCGCGAGATGCGCTCACCCGACGGCGGCTTTTACTCCGCCCTGGATGCCGACAGTGAACGCCCCGACCGGCCGGGTGAGCATGCGGAAGGTGCCTATTATCTGTGGTCTCAGGCCGAGCTGAAAAAGATACTGAGCGCCGCGGAGTTTCGTTTTGCCCGCGAGTATTTTCACCTGCGTGAGCACGGCAATATCGACGCCGACCCCGACGGTGAGTTCGAAAACCTGAATATTCTTTATATTGACGAAGCATTTCGTGACAGCGAGCTGGCGCCGGAACAGCAAAGGCAGTTGCGCTCGGTTCGCAGCAAGCTGTTAAAGGCGCGTCTGCAACGACCGCCGCCGCATCTTGATGACAAGATGATAACGGCCTGGAACGCCATGATGATAGCTGCCCTGGCCAGGGCATCACGGGTATTTGATCGCCCCGAGTGGCTGCGGCAGGCCGAGCTTGGTCTGGGGTTTATCAACAAAAAACTGTACCGGCAGAAAGAGACGCGCCTGCTGCGCAGTTATCGCAGCGGCCGGGAGCAGGCGCAGCAGGGTGTCGATGCCATGCTGGAAGATTATGCCTGGCTGATTTACGCCCTGCTTGAAGTTTATCGGGCCGGTGGCGAGGTGCGCTGGCTGGCGCAGGCCATTGACCTGCAGAAGCAGCAGGATGCGCTGTTTCTGGATCCGGCATCAGGCGCTTATTTCGAAGCCTCCGACAGTGATGCCAGCCTGCTGTTTCGTTTCAAAAGTATCTACGATGGCGCACTGCCGGCCGCCAATGCCATTGCTCTGGCCAACCTGCGGCGCCTGGCTGAACTGGCGGCCGACAAAAAGGAGAAAAAGCTCCGGGTGCAACAGGCCGCGCGCCTGCTTGGCAGTTTTGCCGCTGCGGTCAATCGCTATCCCTCCGGGGCGGCCATGCTGCTCTCGGTAGAGCTTTCTCCCGGTGGTGACGGCCTGCGAAAACAGCAGGTGCACGAGTGAGGTGCGCTGCAGATTCCTGTTAAAATGCAGAGATGAATTCAAGACTGCTATCCGTTGCGCCAATGATGGGCTGGACCGACCGCCATGCGCGTTATTTTCTGCGTCTGATCAGCAAGCACACCCTGTTGTACACTGAAATGGTCACCACCGCCGCCCTGAGGCACGGCAATACGAAGCAGTTTCTGGCCCACCATGAACGTGAGAATCCACTGGCGTTGCAACTTGGCGGCAGCGACCCGGTAGAGCTGGCCTGGAGCGCGCAGCAGGCCGAGGAGGCCGGCTACGACGAGGTCAACCTGAATGTGGGCTGCCCCAGTGACCGGGTGCGCTCGGGCAGTTTCGGCGCCTGCCTGATGGCCACACCCGAACGAGTGGCCGAATGCGTCGCCGCCATGCAGGAAAGGATCGATATACCGGCAACGGTCAAATGCCGTATCGGCATCGACAGCATGGAAAGTTATGAGGCATTCGAAGACTTTATCCGCATCGTGGCGGACGCCGGCTGCGATACCTTTATCGTGCACGCGCGCAAGGCCTGGCTGAAGGGGCTGAGCCCGAAACAGAACCGTGAAATACCGCCGCTGAAATACGACTACGTGTACCGGCTCAAGGATGAATATCCGCAACTGACCATTGTTATCAACGGCGGCATAAAAACCCTGGCCGAGGCGCAGCAGCATTTGCAGAAAGTCGATGGCGTCATGATCGGGCGCGAGGCCTATCATAATCCCTGGATACTGGCGGAGGCCGATCGGGTCATTTACGGCGACCGAAGCCGAAGCGTCCTGTCACGCGCCGATATTGTCATGCAGATGTGTGAGTACATCGACCGGGAGGTGGCCGAAGGCGTACCGCTTCATGCCATTACCCGGCATATTCTCGGCCTCTACCAGGGCTGCCCCGGCGCCCGCATGTGGCGCCGTCACCTCAGTGAAAACAGCCATGCTGAAAACGCGGACAGCGCCGTGGTAAAGCAGGCCATGGAGAAGGTGGAAGCTATTCTCAGCAGCCGGACGTATAATATCGCCAGTTAAGCAACAGGCTGATATCGGGCGAGGCATCAACCAGAATGTCCTCGCTGACGGAAATATCCAGCCGGTTGCAGTGGTTGATATTGATGCTGCCGCCAAACATAACGAAGACCGTATCCCCGAGAATTTTTGTCTGGCTGTCCGGGTAGTACGATGTGTGCCCCTGTAACTGCAGCTTCAGCTGCACGGTTTCATTGAACAGCCAGCCCAGCATGGCATGGCCGTACCAGACGTTGCCGGCCACCGTCATGCCGCGGTAGCTGTTCTGCCCGGGAATAACGAGACCGGCATTGGCATTAAGCAGCCAGTTGTCTGACAGTTGCCGGTTAAGCGCCAGCCAGGCGGCAATATCGGTGGTGCCACTGCCGCTGAGCCTGTCCTCGTTGCCACTCGGCAGCTTCAGGCCGGCCCACAGGCTTAATTCGCTACCCGTTTTTTTCAGCAGCCGGCGTCCTGCGCTCAGCTGGATATCGGCCGGATTGAAACTGCCGGAATCCTGCTCGAACAGCGTATCGCCGGCTAGGCTGTAACTGACCCGGTACTGATTGTTTTCGATATAGGGACGTTTGCCTCTGGGCATGCCAAACAGACGATGCCACTGGTCAATCGCGGTATCGAAAATTCCCCCGGACTGGTAAAGCAGAGGGACATCCAGCTTTATATTCCAGTTCTCGTTCAGGCCGTATTGCCAGGACAGGTTCAGGCGGTAGCTTTCGTAATCCAGGTGCAGGTACTCGTCGCCGGGCGATTCGATATTAATGGCATTGGCAATGCTCAGCGAGGTCGACCACAGCTGTTGCGCGGGAGCGAGCAGGGCGGCATTGGCCGGCAGTCCCTGGCCGTGGATCATATTGAACAGGTTCTGGTCGCGGGTAGTGAATGGGCTATAGTCCCGGTCATCGGGCGCTGCCAGTAACTGCAGCGGGTTGAGCGCTGCAAGAAAAATGATCAGGTATAAAAAAACGCCGGTGGTCATAAGACCACCGGCGTTTTCAGACTGTTGACTATAAGCAGTCAGCTCGTTTCAGGTCAGTTATTTCAGACTTGAAAAGTAAGCCGCCAGATTAGCGATATCCGCATCGCTTAAAGGCGCAGCCATACCAGACATCATCGGGTCTTTACGGGTACCGTCTTTAAAGGCTTTCAGCTGCTTGATCAGGTAGGCATCTTTCTGGCCAGCCAGGTTAGGGAAGTTCGGTGCAGCGCTGATGCCTGCAGGGCCGTGACAACCGGCACAGGAAGCAGCCTTGACTTTACCGGCAGCAGCGTCACCACCAGCAACGGCGACATTGGCGCTGGCAGCAAGAGTTAAAGCAGATAAAACAGCTAAGATTTGTGGTTTCATAGGTATCTCCTAAGTTGTTTGTGCCAACTTTCTGCATAAGCAGTGATCCGCAAAAATCAGTGCTGGCATCGATAAAGTTTTTAAAATCAGGTGCTTAAGCCTGTTTTTAAGGTTGAATTTTTTTACGTGTGGCAGATATTACCCCAAACCGGGTGAACATTCCATATTCCTAATGTACGACTACCGGATAAGACCATGCACACAAAAGCAGGTTCCCTAGAGGTAGCGACCGGCCGCCGCGGTAGTAATAACCAGTAAGCCCAGCAGGGTATTAAAGCCGACCAGACGACGAATGACATTCAGATAGGCGCCGGCTTTCGGGTAGTCCTGTACGATAACCGACTGTTTCAGGCCGCGGTAGGGCACGAAAAACACGAACAGATAAACACAGACCATAATCAGACCGCCGCCCTGCATCAGGTGCACATACAGCGGCGCGCCGGCAAAACCACCGAACCAGCTAAACAGCATCCAGTAGCCGGTAATCAGCAGCAGGCTGATACTGAGCCAGACCCAGACGAAAAAACGACGAAAGACCTGCACCCACAGTTCCAGACGCAAAGGCGGCTCAAGAACCTGCACGGCAGCAGGGCGTAGCGCCTGATGGGCAAAAAACATGCCGCCGACCCAGATAACGGCGGAGAGGATATGCAGGGCAATATTAAAAGCCATAATATTATCTCGTGAGTGAAAGTGATGAATCATAAGGCCAGGCATCAGTGCTGTCAAAAGTCATGGATACAAGCTTTTTTTATCCGCAAATGAACGCTAATAAACGCAAATGTTATTCAGTGCCCCCATATTTATCGTTATAAACAAACAGGCCAATAAGTAATAAAGCTCTGTATGTCTAAAACTTATCTTCAACAGGGTTATTAGCGTTTATTAGCGTTCATTTGCGGATAAATAATTTCTTTTGCGTCTTTTGCGTTCTTTGCGGACTTGCAAAAAGAAAGCCCCTACAAAAGGGCAGTAGAGCCGCAGGGCGCAATACTGTAAAATGCGCCAACTTTCAGACACAGACCCAGGAGTTTTCTCATGGCAGATTACAAAATTGCGCCATCCATTCTTTCCGCCGACTTTGCGATGCTAGGTCCCGAAGTGGACAATGTTATCGCTTCCGGCGCCGATATCGTGCATTTCGATGTCATGGACAACCACTATGTGCCCAACCTGACCATAGGCCCGCTGGTCTGTGAAGCCCTGCGCAAGCACGGTGTAACGGCCGATATCGATGTGCACCTGATGGTGAAACCGGTTGACCGCATTATCCCGGACTTTGCCAAGGCCGGCGCCACCTACATCACTTTCCACCCGGAAGCCTCCGAGCATATCGACCGCAGCCTGCAGCTGATCCGCGAATCCGGCTGCAAGTCCGGCCTGGTTTTCAACCCGGCGACACCGCTGAGCTACCTGGACTACGTGCTGGACAAGGTTGATATGGTGCTGCTGATGTCGGTCAACCCCGGTTTCGGTGGCCAGGCCTTTATTCCCGCCACCCTGGACAAGCTGCGCCAGGCCCGCAAGATTATCGATGACTCCGGTCTGGATATCCGTCTGGAAATCGACGGTGGCGTCAAGGTCGACAATATCCGCGAAATCGCCGAAGCCGGCGCCGATACCTTCGTCGCCGGCTCCGCCATCTTCGGCGCCCGCAATGAAAGCGACCCGCACGACTACGACAGCGTTATCGCCGCCATGCGCGAGGAACTGGCCAAGGCCAAGGTCTAGTCTTTTTTTACCACAGAGGACACAGAGGTTCACAGCGTTTTTATTTTATAAACACGCCTGCGGCGCGTTTATAAAATAAGCAGGTTTTTCTCTGTGGGCCTCTGTGTCCTCTGTGGTAAACATTCTATTTATTTTTCTACAGTCTGGGATATTTATGCTTAAACGCCCCGAAATGGTTTTAATTGATGTCGACGGCACCCTGGTCGACAGTGTGCCCGACCTGGCCTATTGCGTTGATGAAATGCTCAAACAGCTCGATATGCCAACACGCGGCGAAGCCGCCGTGCGCCACTGGGTGGGCAATGGCGTCGAGCGCCTGGTCAAGCGCGGCCTGATCAATGCCCTGGATGGTGAGCCGGATGAGGCGCTTTATAACCGGGCGTTGCCGATTTTTCGTGAGCTGTATGCGGAAAACACCTCCAAACGCAGCTGTCTGTATGAGGGCGTGCCCGAGGCGCTGGAATTTCTCAAAACCACCGGCGTGAAAATCGGCTGTGTCACCAACAAGGCCAGCGAGTTCACCCTGCCTATCCTGCGCGACCTGGGTATTAGCGATTATTTTGAAACCGTGCTCTGCGGCGATATGGTCGAGCGCAAGAAGCCCGATCCGCAACCGCTGCTGATGTCGGCCGAAAAGCTGGGTGTGGCGCCGGAAGACTCCATGATGCTGGGTGACTCCATGAGCGACGTCAAGGCGGCCCGTGCCGCCGGCTTCGCCATCGTCTGCATGTCCTACGGCTACAACCACGGCGAAGACATCCGTGACTACAACCCGGATGCCGTGGTCGATTCCATGGCCGAAATCAAGGATATTATTGAGTGGTAAGGGTTTGTTTTTTGTCCGCAAATGAACGCAAATAAACGCAAATGATTTTGTGATAAACATTGCATTATCTGGTATAGATGTCGATGTCACTGACATACCAGTCCTTACATCATCAAACATTTGAGCTGCCAGCCTTACTGACCCGCACTAAAAAATAAAAATTTGCGTTTATTTGCGTTCATTAGCGGAAAAATCATGCTTTTAAATTTCCCCAACATGCACTAATATCACCCCATGAATCTTTTTTCCGGACAATACAGCGAGGCGAACTGGCACTGGCGATGGTGAAGCCCGATCCTTATCGTGCTTGATAATCTATTGTGTCGTTACTGTGCTGTTTTAATTATGTCTGGAAAAAACCATGTCATCCGAAAAATCCTCAACTGAAAGTTTCTCCAGCCTGAGCCAGCAGGGCTATAACCGTGTGCCGCTGGTGCGCGAAGTGCTGGCCGATCTTGATACCCCCTTAAGCACCTATCTGAAGCTGGCCGATGCGCCCTACAGTTACCTGTTCGAATCGGTGCAGGGCGGGGAGAAGTGGGGGCGTTATTCCATTATCGGCCTGCCCTGCAAAACCGTCATCAAGATCAGTGGCCATAGCCTGCGCCTGTACGAGAACGGGCGCCTGCTGGAAGAGCAAACCGTGGACGATCCACTGGCCTGGGTCAGCGAATACCAGTCGCGTTTTCGCGTCTATGAAGACGGCAGTCTGCCGCGCTTTACCGGCGGTCTGGTGGGTTATTTCGGCTATGAAACCATTGCCTATATCGAAAAGCGTCTGGCCGGACGTGACAAGCCCGACCCGCTCGAGACACCGGATATTCTGCTGATGCTGTCCGAAGAGGTGGTCGTTTTCGATAACCTTTCGGGCAAGCTGTATATTATCGTGCATGTCGATCCCTCACAGAGCGGCGCGCGCGAGGCCGGTGAAAACCGCCTGGCGCAGATTGCCAGCGATATGCGCAACAAGCTGCCGGATACCGCCGGACATCAGAAACAGATG
>DRLE01000119.1 GCA_011051475.1 Gammaproteobacteria bacterium | reverse complement strand
GCAATAAAGGCGCCGGCGCTGCCCATGGCCTTGCCCAGGGTGGCCATATAGATCGGGATGTCCTTTGTATCCAGACTGAAATAATGACGGCTGCCTCTGCCGTTCTCGCCCAGAACGCCAAAGCCGTGTGCGTCATCGATCATCAGGGTACTGTCGCTTTGTCTGCACAGTTCGGCCAGTACGGGAAGATCGGCAATATCACCATCCATGCTGAATACCGCGTCCGTCATAACCAGCTTTTCACCGGCTTTGTCCTTAACCTTTTCCAGTCTGCTGAGCAGACTTTGCGGGTCGTTGTGCAGATAGCGCTGAAAACGCGCACCGCTGAGCAGAGCGGCGTCGATCAGGGAGGCGTGGTTGAGGCGGTCCTCGAAAACATAATCGTTTTTATCCAGCAGTGCCTGGCACAGGCCGAGATTGGCCATATAGCCGGTGGAGAACAGCAGGGCGCGCGGGTAGCCGGTGAGCGCGGCCAGTTCTTCTTCGAGCAGGTGATGGGCGCGGCTGTGGCCGTTGATCAGATGGGCTGCGCCGCTGCCGACGCCGTAGCGATTGATGCCGTCGATGGCCGCCTGTTTCAGCCGGGGGTGGTTGGCAAAACCGAGGTAGTCATTACTGCAGAAGCTGATGACATCTCTGCCATCGATACGCATTTCAACCTGCTGGGCGCTGTCGGTGACGCGCCGCCTGCGGTAGCGGTGTTGCTGCTCTTTTTCTGCAAGCGCCCTGCTCAGGTCTTTCAAGGCCGGTGCCTTTGGCGACAGTATTATTAACCGCTGCAGGCGCAGCCGGTTTTAATGGTGGCCTCTGCCGGCGGTGCTACCTGCATGCTGCTCAGGCCGAGTTTTCTGAACAGCTGCTGGTCGTGGTTTTCGTCGGGGTTGTCGGTGGTCAGCAGGCGGTCGCCGTAGAAAATGGAGTTGGCGCCGGCAAGAAAACACAGCGCCTGGGTTTCATCCGACATCTCGGTGCGCCCGGCTGACAGGCGTACATAGGACTGCGGCATGAGGATGCGGGCCACGGCAATGCTGCGGACAAATTCCAGCGGCTCGATACTGTCGACACCATGCAGCGGCGTGCCTTCAACCTGCACCAGCATATTGATGGGTACGCTTTCGGGGTGTTGTGGCAGATTGGCCAGTTGCTGCAGCAGTGAAACCCGGTCGCCGCGCTGCTCACCCATACCGAGAATGCCGCCGCTGCAGACATTGATATTGGCCTCGCGCACATGCTTCAGGGTGTCGAGGCGGTCGTCATAGGTGCGTGTGGTAATAATATCGCCGTAGTATTCCGGTGAGGTGTCGAGATTGTGGTTGTAGTAGTCCAGACCGGCTTCTTTCAGGCGCAGGGTCTGTTCCTTTGTCAGCATGCCAAGGGTGACGCAGGTTTCCAGGCCCAGGTTTTTTACCGCCACGATCATATCGATGACCCGGTTCAGGTTTGTGTCGGTGGGATTGCGCCAGGCGGCGCCCATGCAGAAACGGCTGGCGCCGTTGTCCCGGGCCTCTTTGGCTTTTGCAATCACTTCCTCCAGCGGCAGCAGGCGCTCGCGTTCGACCTCGGCATCGTTTTTTGCGCTCTGCGAGCAGTAGCCGCAGTCTTCCGGGCAGGCGCCGGTTTTGATGCTGAGCAGGGTGCTGACCTGTACCTGATTGGGGTCGAAATGCTCGCGGTGCACGCTTTGCGCGCGAAACAGCAGGTCGTTAAACGGCAGTTCGAACAGGGCGCTGATTTCTTCCTTTGACCAGTCGTGGCGTATTGTGGACATAGTGGTTTTTTCTTGGCAGGTGATTCTGATATAGTTGCTCTATCTTACACTACAGGGAGGTGTAGCCAAAATGCTCAGCTTCGGGCCGGAGCGGATAAAGGCCACTGCGGAGCGTCTTTTAGACAGCCTGTTTCCCCGGCGCTGTCCTGTCTGTCAGCGCACGACCGCATCAGGGACTTCGTTATGTTCCGCCTGTTATAACGCTCTGCCTCACAACCTTAGCGCATGCCGTCAGTGCGCACTGCCGCTGGCGGATGATGCCATGCACGGCAATCTGTGCGGGCGCTGTATTCGCAAACAGCCTTTTTATGACTACGCGGCCAGCCTGTTTCGTTATGAAGGCGAGGTGATATCGCTGGTACACCAGCTCAAGTTCTCGCAGAAAATCGGTCATAGTCGCCCGCTGGGAGAGCTTTTGTGCAAGCTGTATGGACAGCAGGTTTTTCCGCAGTATGGCCACCCCGACTGCCTGTTGCCGGTACCCCTGCACCCGTTGCGACTGCGTTGGCGCGGGTATAACCAGTCGACGGAAATCGTCCGCGTGCTGGCGAAAAGGCATGAACTGTTGATAGAGCAGGAAGCCGTTATCAGACAGAGAAAAACGGTGTCACAAACCGGTCTGGATGCCAGCGCCCGGCAGAAAAACATGCGCTCGGCATTCGGGCTTGCCGGCAAGCTCGGTTATCGGCATGTGCTTATAATTGATGACGTGGTCACCACCGGCGCCACCGTCAACGAACTAGCGCGGCTGTTAAAGCGTAATGGCGTGCAGCAGGTAGGGGTGATGAGTATTGCGCGGGCGCCGATAAAATAAGGGAGGAGTGCACTGCTGTCCCATAAACAGTTCAGGCACCTGGTACAAGTCGTTACCATACAGGCCTTTGACATAACATGCTGTTACCCGAGACATGAAAGAGTCATCTTTTCCAGAACACGCTGTAAATACATCCCTGTACGCTCGAATGCCGCATCCCTGCGGCATACGGTTCTGGAAAAGATGACTCTTTCATTTGTGGGACGGTAGTGATTGTAAGTCGTATTCTGTAGGCCTGCTTAAGCGTTAGCGTAGCAGGCTTTTTTGCTGGCAACGTTCCTTCGGCAATTGTTCCTCGGTAACTGCTCCTGCGCTCGCAATAACAGTTAATAAAGAGTTATTCGCTTTTTTCGTGCCCTTTGCGTTATTCGCGGCAAAAAGCTTTTCAATAACTAAACCACATCAGCAAACTGATAATCCAGCAATACCCCGGCAAACCACACCAGCCCGAACCAGTTATTGTTTAAAAAAGCCCTGAAGCACAGCCCGGGGTCGCGGTCTTTTATCAGGTATTGCTGGTAGGCCGCGAACACGGCCGCGGCGGTGACGCCGAGATAGTAAAAACCGCTGAGCCCGGCGCGATGGCCAATCAGGATCATATTCAGCAGTAGCAGTATCTGG
>DRLE01000118.1 GCA_011051475.1 Gammaproteobacteria bacterium | reverse complement strand
TGGAGCTCATAACCGGATTTGAACCGGTGACCTCTTCCTTACCAAGGAAGTGCTCTACCGACTGAGCTATATGAGCCAAAAACCCTTAATGAGTCAAAACCCTGGTACCCATCTTCAACGCTGGCTCATAAACCGGCCGATAAGAACCGGCATGCCCATAGCGACCAAACCTGGAGCGGGTGATGGGAATCGAACCCACGTATTCAGCTTGGAAGGCTGAAGTTCTACCATTGAACTACACCCGCATTTTTTTAAGTTTCAAGTTGGCAGTCGTCAGTTGGCAGCTTTACCAACTGACGACTGCCAAGCCTTGAAAAATATGCAGGCCGTAAACTTCAAACTGCCGACTGCCAACTTAAAACTTATATATGGTGGAGGGGGAGGATTACTCCGGACTTCCTGCCCTCCGCCCTTCGGGCCAGCGCTGCCGCGCTGTTCAAAATCGCTCCAGGCGATTTTGTTGAACCGATCTATTATCTCGTCGGTTCAAACCCTCCCCCTTTCGGAGAGAGCCAACCCGCTACAGCGCACACTTTATAGCCTGTAGCTCCTAAACTTATGGTGGAGGGGGGAGGATTTGAACCTCCGAAGGTAGAACCAGCAGATTTACAATCTGCCCCCTTTGACCGCTCGGGAACCCCTCCAAAAATCAAGCCGCGTATTTTGCTTGAGCGTAACGCAACTGTCAACCGTAACACACTGATACGGCGATTATTTTTTTATCTCCTGATACCGATTGACAGATCCGGGCCAGGAGCATGGTTTTTACCGCGCCTCTGGTACACATCTGGCATGCCGAGCAGTGGTTCACCCCGGCAGCGAAACGATCAAAAAAGCACAATAAAAACGCCCATAACCCTTTTTTCAGGGGTTATGGGCAGTATATGGAGCCGGTGACAGGAGTTGAACCCACGACATCCTCATTACAAGTGAGGCGCTCTACCAACTGAGCTACACCGGCAAGGGCGGCAATTGTAGGGAATCAAGGGGCTGAAAGCAATAGATTTTTGCCGGTTTTTGCGGCTTTATTGTACAAAAAAAATCATTTCCATGGCAGACAGAAGGAATCAGACAGAAACATACCTCTGCCGGCGCCAGGGTAACGCATTACCAAAGCGCACTATCCGCCATCACAATCACGCTTCAGGTTTTTGATTTCCCTTGCTTTATCTGCCTTTACGTGGCGATCAATAATACTCTGCGGAATGCGCTTTCCAGGGGCCAGGCGGTAATCCAGCCAGTAAACCGTATAGGTCTTGAACACCGGCTCAATACGGGCATCAAATCCCTGCTTCTGAACCCGCCTGACCAGGCCTTCCGCGCCTTTTTTATTGCGAAAATACCCCAGCGAAATGCCATTGATATTCTCCCCTTCGCGGATAATATAGAAGTCCTTGATTTTCTTTGCGCGCAGACGTTTACCCGTAGCAATGGCCTCCTTGCGGTTTTCCAGGGGGCTGATATATACCCAGTACAGCGACTGCTCGGTTTTCTCCTTGCCACGAAAATCCGCCGTTTCCACGTAGGATCTGATATCCCGTGTCAGCGCCCGTAGCTTGCCAATGTCGCGAAACGGGCCCAGGGTATAGCAACTGGCCGATGGCTCAGTAATTGATTGTTCAGTAATCGATTGTTCCGTGACCGATTGTTCAGCAGTCCCGGCAGCCGTCATTTTTTCCTCTGTTACAGCCGCAGCGACAGTGGCATTGCCTCTGGCAGGCCCGGCTTCGTCCGCTTCTGATACCGCCTGATTCGTCTTCGCCGCATCAGCCTCTCCTGAAGGTTCGGCTGATTTTTCCGCAATGACAGGCGTCGTTTCAGCATCGACCTGCGCATCAGGTGCAGCTGCAGCCGGCTGCATAACCATCTCTTTCTCCGCCTGTGGTTCACCGGCCGTATTCTGACCTGTTGCAAGCTGCGCCGGCGCTTCTTTATCGCTCAACTCGCCAAGCAATACTATGGGTGGCACACCTTTAAGCGGCTGCATGGCAGGTGCAGGCACATCGGGCTCACGATTCAGCTGCCAGGCAATATAAGCCAGGTTCAGCGACAGTACAAACAGGAACAGCCAGCGCATCAGCGACCGGCCCTGCCATTTCCGGTATCCGGTTGCGTCATTATCCGGTAAAGCCCCTGCATCACAATGTCCGGACAGTAAATGATTTCGGGCATATCGGGCCAGCCCTCACGCCAGTGCGATTCATACTGCTGCATGCTTTGCGCCAAACCTCCGCTTATTATTATTTTCTTTTCGATCGCCCTGTCCGCCTCATCGTTACTATCACCCGTTTGCGAGCTACCGGCGCAGGTTTCAGCCAGTCCATTCCGGCACATTTCGCGAATTCCCGCCAGCACTGCCAGCTGTATACCGGCGCTGACACCATCCCGGGTATTATCAGGAATACGTTGTAAAACCGGATTGCCGCTGTCAGTAATACCGACCACCGGCTCAGCCTCCGATACTACATTGGCTGTATCGGCTGTCAATGCCCGCCACATGGAAGCAGGAGAAGGCAGAATATAGCCTCCCCGATGCCGCCCGCCGGCCTCGATAAAGTCAAGGGTTATCGCCGTTCCGGCACCGATAACACAGAGCCCCGCCCGCGGAAACATATAGTGTGCGGCGACAACTGCCGCCCAGCGATCAGCCCCATGCTGCGAAGGCTCCGGGTAAGCCTGCCTTACCTCGCGGTAGTGATCCTGCGTTTTCAGAAAGCCGGTCGGCAACTGCCAACGCCTGGCCACTTCGTCACTGATCGCCCTGCTTACCGCCTCACCAGCCACACTAACCGCATAAACATGGTCGGGCCTGGAAACAGAATCAAATACCTTTTCCAGCGACCGGCTGACGCTCGCCCTGTTATATAAAGCCGCACCACTCTCAGTAATGACATCATTCTGCCAGAGCGCCCATTTAATCCTGCTGTTACCGGCATCAATTGTCAGAATCATAGATGGTTATTCCAGGCCTTAAGGCGCTTGTTCAGGTCATCATCCATACCGTTTACGGATCGTATTCAGGCGACGGCCGGGGTTTTACGCTGACCTGCGCACTGTTAAAGGTTTGCAGGCCGCCGTCGATCTCCACCACCAGCTCACCCAGATGATTAACCCCTCGTGCAATACCGCAGACAGTCTTATTGTTATCGGACTGGATTTCAACTGTTTTATCCCTGCAGAAGTCATAATCACGGCTGAAACGCTCAAGCCCGGCATAAGCCTGCTGCGAAAACACCTCGCAGGCTTCAATCACCCGCGCCAGCAACTCTGCAGCCAGAACATCCCTGCCCACCGCAGTGGTCACCTCGGAGCACACATCCGTGAACGCCGGCAGATCCTGAAGCCCTGACGAGGACATGGCTCCTGACATATCATAGTTAAGCCCGACACCGATAACCACTACCAGGTCACCACCTCTGGCAACGGTTTCAATCAATATGCCGGCAATTTTCTGTCCATGTACATACACATCATTCGGCCACTTTATCTGCACCTGTCGCACACCGACAAACTCAAGCGTATCGACAATTGCCAGCGCTATCGCGACAGGCAGCAGATGAAGCTGCAAATCACCACCGGAAAAACGCCAGGCAAGACTCATCGCAATATTACTGTAAGGCGGCATCAGCCACTGCTTGCCCCTGCGCCCCCGCCCCTGCGTCTGCTGCTCGGCAAAACATGCCCGGGGCAAGGCGCTTCCCGCCTTTACCTGCTGCAGCAACCAGCTGTTGGTGGAATCGACCGTTGCATGAATTACAATATCCAGCTCTGACGGACACCTTGTTTCGAACTGTTTCTGTGACAACAACCGTGACATTAATCTGCCTGACGAGCCAATAAATAAAAAAACTCTTATAACACACTGACCACACAATGAAAAAGCAGAATCCGCTTCACACGTGCCGTTCATATAC
>DRLE01000117.1 GCA_011051475.1 Gammaproteobacteria bacterium | reverse complement strand
TGAAGTCGGCGCCATCGATTTTATTACCAAGCCGATCAAGTGGGCCGTACTCAAACATCGCGTGAAATCCGTGGTGGCCAAGGTAATAGCCGAGCGCAAGGTGAAGCTGCTGGCCTACCGCGACAGCCTGACCGGCCTGCCCAATCGCCTGCTGTTTGCCGACCGTCTCGAACAGGCTGTGGTGCGCTCCGAACGCAGCCGTACCTCCATGGCACTGATGCTGGTCGATATCGATGATTTCAAACTGGTCAATGATTCTTTCGGCCATGATGCCGGTGACAAGCTGATCAAGGCCGTGGGCCAGCTGATCTCGCGTTCACTGCGCCGTGCCGATACCATCGCCCGTCTGGGTGGTGACGAATTTGCCGTGATTATCGAGGGTATTGAAAGCCCCGATGATGCTATTTCCATTGCCGATAACCTGACGACTATTCTCGAGCATAATGTACGTCTGGATGACCAGGAAACCTATACCAGCGCCTCTATCGGCATTGCGGTTTATCCCGATGATGGCAAGGATGCACGTACGCTGCTGAAAAATGCGGACACTGCCATGTACCGCGCCAAGGAAAAGGGCCGCCACTGCTTCCAGTTCTACAAGCCGGAAATGAGCGTCAATGCCATGGAGCGCCTGGAACTGGAAAACAGCCTGAAAGCCGCTTTCGAAAATGACGAGTTTGTTATCCACTACCTGCCGGTTATCGATATTCACAAAAACGAGGTCGCCGGTGTCGAGGCATTGCTGCGCTGGCAGCATCCCGACAAGGGCATGATTCATCCTGCCGACTTTATCAATGTGATCGAGGACTGTGGCCTGATTGTCGCGGTCGGCGAGTGGCAGGTGCAGAGTGTCTGCAAGCAGATCAAGGTCTGGCAGGAAGCCGGTCTGGAAAACCAGAATGTTTCCATCAACCTGGCGCCACGTCAGTTCAAGGAACATGACCTCGTTGCCCTGTTCCAGCAGGCGATTGCCGAGAATGGTATCAGCGGTGAATCACTGTCGGTAGAAATCACCGAACGTACCCTGATCGAGAACATCGGTGAAGTGGAAACCACGCTGAACAAGCTGCGTGAGCTGGGTGTACGAGTGCTGCTGGATGATTTCGGCACCGGTTATGCCTCCCTGGCCTATCTGAAAGAATTCCCCGTGGACATTGTCAAGATCGACCGCGCCTTTGTTGCCGGTATTCCCGACAACCACGAAGATGCTGCCATTATCGATGCCATTGCCGGCCTGACTCGCGGCCTCAAGCTCAGCCTGCTGGCCGAAGGCGTGGAAAACGAACGCCAGCTTGATGTACTCAAGGGCCTGGGCTGCCAGTACGGCCAGGGCTACTACTGGAGCAAGCCGCTACCCGGTAATGAATACGAGCAGTTCTATATGAACCAGATCTACAATATCGGCTAGTTTTTACAGACAGCAAGTTATACGTAGGCCCGCTTAAGCGACAGCGTAGCGGGCTTTTTTTGTGTTTTTTCCGCAAATGAACGCTAATAAACGCAAATATTTATTCCTTGTCATTGTGAGCGCCAGTGAAGCAATCTGGTTAAGGTGACTGCTGAACGAGATTACTTCGCTAATGCTCGTAATGACAGCCATTATTACAAATAAAAAAATTGCGTTTATTAGCGTTCATTTGCGGAAAAATAAGTCCATTCAATCACTTTTACCGATAAAATCCCTTCCCATGAATATTCTTATCACCGGCGCCAACCGTGGCATTGGCCTGGAAATGGTCAGACAGGCGCAGCAGCAGGGCTGGCGGGTTTTTGCCTGTTGCCGCAATCCGCACAATGCCGACAGCCTGTTCAATATCGCCAGGCTGTCCAACGGTCAGATCAGTGTGCATATTGCCGATATGCTGGAACTGGCGACACTGCAGGCGCTGTCCTACGAGCTGCGTAACGAGGCCATCGATATCCTGGTCAATAATGCCGGCGTATACGGCCCGGACAAAAACAGGTTCGGCAATGTCGATGTGGCCGGCTGGTTGCAGACCTTTCAGGTCAACAGTATTGCGCCGCTGAAAATGGTGGAGGCCTTTATCGAGCAGCTGAATATGGGGCAGCGAAAAGTGGTGGCCTGCATGAGCAGCAAGATGGGCAGTATGGCCGATAACGGCTACGGTAACAGCTATATCTACCGCTCCAGCAAGGCGGCCCTGAATGCCGTGGTCAAGAGTCTGTCGATTGATCTCAAGGAGCAGGGGATAATCAGTGTGGCCCTGCACCCGGGCTGGGTGAAGACCGATATGGGCGGGCCCAATGCTGAAATCAGCACAACCGAATGTGTGCAGCAACTGCTCGGCCATATCAATGCACTGACGCCTGCAGACAGCGGCCGTTTTATCGATATCGACGGCAGCGATATTCCCTGGTAGCGTTTTACGATGACTTTTTCCGATCTGGATACACTGAAAATACTGGTTAAAACCGCTGCGCGTGAAATCGTGCTGGCTGAATTCGGCCAGTGTGGTTTCGAATACAAGGATGACGGCAGCGTGGTTACGCCTGCCGACCTTGCCATGCAGAACCGGCTTGAAAGCGAGCTTAAGCAGCACTGGCCGATGTATGATCTGCTGGGCGAGGAAATGTCCGATGCACAGCAACAGCAGGTGATCGATGCCGATCGCAATGGCGCCAGTGGCGGTTACTGGTGCCTGGACCCGCTCGATGGCACCAGCAACTACGCGGCCGGCCTGCCGTTTTTCGCTGTTTCTGTTGCCCTGATAGTCCAGGGTGAGCAGCAGCTGGGGCTGATTTATGATCCGGTGCGTGACGAGATGTTTACCGCACTCAGGGGGCAGGGCGCTTTTCTGAATGACCGGCCGGTGCACAGCTGCGACAGGCCGGATCTGGGTAATAAACCGGTCATTGCCGAGATAGACCTGAAACGCCTGCCGGAAGAACTGGCAGTCAAGCTGGTCAGGGAAAGTATCTTTGCCTCACAGCGCAATATCGGCTCCTCGGCCCTGGACTGGTGCTGGCTTACCGCCGGGCGCTTTGATGTCTACCTGCATGGCGGGCAAAAGCTCTGGGACTATGCCGCCGGCAGTTTAATCTTCGCCGAAGCCGGCGGTTTTTCACAGTCACTGGATAACGAACCGGTATTTCGCGGCCAGCTGGAACTGCGTTCGGCGCTGGCCTGTCATGATAAGGCGCTGTTTGAGTTCTGGCGGGAATGGATTGGCGCGGCGCTGCCGCGCAGTGAATAACGAATAGTGAATAGTGAACAGTGTTTTTCGCGCCTTCGGCGCGTGTTTTTTTTCGAGCGAAGCGAGTGTTCCAGCAAAGGCTATCTGTACCTCTAGTTTGACACATGACGATAAAGGCCAAAGAACAACTATTCACTATTCACTATTAGTTATTCACTAACGCAGCGAAGCTACGCTTCGCTGCGTTAAGAGTTTGCGTATCGATGCTTCCAGCTTGTCTTTGTCATTGGGGTGAAAGCCGCGGTTCATTTCTACCAGTTCGCCGCGCTTGTTGATCAGGTAGGAGCTGGGCATGGCGTTGACCTTGTATTGCTCGGCAACCTTGCCACGGGGATCGTAGGCAATCTCGAAATTCGCCGGAATCTGTTTAAGGAATTTTTCTGCCTTTGCGGGCGAGTCATCCAGGTTAATGGCAATTACCGTGAAACCTTCCTCACCATAGAGTGCCTGCATTTTGTTCATCCAGCCGAATGACTGGCGGCAGGGCTGGCACCAGGACGCCCAGAAATCCAGGTAGACAATCCGGCCGCGGTAGTCGCTGAGTTTTACCGGTTTTTTATAACCCTGCAGCTGGAAATCGGGGGCCTTCTGGGCAAAGACATTTGTGCTGACAAAAAGCCCGGTGAGGCTTAGCAGGATAATCAGTGAGATTCGAATAAACATAGTCTGCTCCACAACTTATATTACCCGGCGGGCAGGCCTGGTAAGGTAATAAACAGGGGATTCGGTTTTGATGCAATTGAAGGTCGGAGCGCGGGAACGGCATGAGCCTGTCATTTTTCCGACATTTGTCATTTATAGCACACATTAAGCCCTGTGGATTTAATTGCCAGGATTTTTCGACAAATGGTATATACCGGCTGACCATGAGCTAAACTAGAGCAGTAATAAACCCCTTGAACCCTGTATATCCTGATTTATGTCTCCATTTCTGATTGACAGTCGTGGCCTGCTGAAGCTGGTATTGCTGTCGGTATTTTTCGGTTTTCTGCTGTTTGCGGCAGGATTTGTCAGTGGTTATCAGCGATCTGAACAGCAGCGCCTGGTGGCTAGCCGTACTCTGCCTTTGCCCCTGCCGGCCCTTGCCGAATCAGCGGCATTAACAGAGGAAGATATGACGGCTTCCGGCATTACGACTTCTATGGCACCGGGCGCGGACATCGACGTGGATCTGCCGGACAATACGCCGGTGCATTTGGTGGAAACAGAGTCGCTGCCGGCAGGTGTTGCAGGCAATATCAGGCCGGTACCGGCTTCACCTTCACGCGTACAGGCCGATCCGGCACGGGTGAAGGCGGTTGCGGATTCGCCGGTTTCCGTTGCGCATGTTTCAGCGAGTCATGAGGGCAAAAAGTATTCCATTCAGGTGGGAACCTACCGCCGGCTTGAAAATGCGGAAAACATGGTCAGCAAGTTGCAGCAACAGCGTCTGGCGGCGTATGTCAGCAGCTATCATAACCGCAAGCAGCAACTTCGCTATACGGTTCGTTTCGGCGAATATTCGAGCAGAAGGCTTGCACGAGATGAACTGGCTCGCTATCGTAAAGGCAAGAACCATGACGGCTATATTGTCACCTATTCGGCAAAGAATATTGTCGATCTGGCCAAGACTGATGAAAGTAAGGCAGAGCTGCCGCCGGGCAGCCGTTCGCAGGGTGAAAAATCGGATAGCAAGCGGCCGGGCACGAAGAGCCGGGTCGGGATTGCTGAGGCTCTGTCGCGGGCCGAGCCGGTGGTTTCCGCAGGTCATGAACTTAACTGAGACAGCGGTTCATGGCGAATAATATCCGGGTTATCAGCTTTGACCTGGATGATACCCTCTGGCCCGGTATGCCAACCATTCTTGCTGCCGAGAATAAACTCTACCGGTTTCTCCAGGAAAATGTCAGTGTAATAACGCAACGTTACGATATGATGCAGCTACGCGACCGGCGACGCGAGCTGTTAAGCCGTTACCCTGAACTGGCGCATGACCTTAGCGCCCTGCGCCTGCGCTCCTTTGAAGCACTGGCCGATGAGTTTGGTCTGGGTCGTGAATGGATCCGGCCGGCATTTGAACTTTTTTATGAAGCCCGCCAGCAGGTCAGCCTGTTCCCGGACGTGGCGCCCGTGCTGGAGGCATTGCAACAGCAGTACCGTCTGGCCAGTCTGACCAACGGCAATGCCGACCCGGAAAAGACCGGAGTGGCGCACTGGTTTGAATATTCCCTTAATTCAATCACGGCAGGTAGCCTGAAGTCGCAGCCGATGATCTACCGGCAGCTGCAACGGCAGATGGGGGTAAGTGCAGGCGAGCATGTACATGTCGGTGATGACCCCGAGAATGATGTCCTTGGCGCAAAAACGGCCGGTGCTTTTGCCATCTGGCTTAACCGTGAGCAAAAGCCCTGGCCGCTGGGAGACTGTCAGCCGGATAGCGAAATTCAGAACCTGCATGCACTGCCGGCAGTGCTGGCCACATTGGGCCGGGACTAAACACTGTCTGCAGGCGGTTCTGTTGCCTGGCATGACTATTTTCAGCGGATAGTTTGTGCGGTTTCCGATATAATCACCATTTTTAACCTACTGGCCGCAGGCCGTGATTTAGCCAATGATTTTCAAGACCGACGACGTACGCATAACCGGTATTCAGGAAGTTCTGCCACCGGTAAAGCTGCATGAAGAATTCCCCATGAATGAAGCCGCCTCACAAACGGTTTTTCATGCGCGCCAGGCGGTCCATAATATTCTTCACGGTGAGGATGACCGCCTGGTGGTTGTCGCCGGCCCCTGTTCGGTACATGACCCCAAAGCCGCCCTTGAATATGCCGGCAGGCTCAAGGCGTTAATGGATGAGCTGAAAGACGATCTGTGCATTATTATGCGCGTGTACTTCGAAAAACCGCGCACCACCGTCGGCTGGAAGGGCCTGATCAATGACCCCGACCTGGACGAAAGCTTCAAGATCAACAAGGGCCTGCGTCTGGCCCGTGAGCTGCTGCTGAATCTGGCGCAGGAAGGCGTACCCGTCGGCACCGAGTTTCTCGATCTGATCAGCCCGCAGTATATCGCCGACCTGGTCAGCTGGGGCGCCATCGGCGCGCGCACCACCGAAAGCCAGGGCCACCGTGAGCTGGCCTCCGGCCTGTCCTGCCCGGTGGGCTTCAAGAACAGCACCGACGGTGGTTTCAAGATTGCCATCGATGCCATTCACGCCGCCTCAAATCCGCATGTTTTCATGTCGCTGACAAAAGAGGGCCATTCGGCCATCTTTTCAACAAAGGGTAATCACGACTGCCATATCATTCTGCGTGGCGGGCGTCAGCCGAATTATGACAGTAAAAGTGTGCATGAGGTGGCCGAGCAGCTGGAGAAATGCGGCCTGCCCGCCAGGGTCATGATCGACTGTTCCCATGCCAACAGCATGAAAGACTACCGCCGTCAGGTCGATGTCTGCAGGGATGTCGCCAGCCAGGTCGCCAGCGGTGAAGACCGCATAATGGGCATTATGCTCGAAAGCCACCTCGTCGAAGGCCGCCAGGACGTGGTACCGGGCAAGGAACTGACCTACGGGCAGAGCATCACCGATGCCTGTATTTCGTGGGAGACGACGGAGGCGTGCTTGCGGGAGGTTGCGCAGGCCGTCCGTGAGCGCAGGGCCGCTGCCCGGCAGTGAATAACTAATAGTGAATAGTGAATAGTGTTTTTCGCGCCTTCGGCGCGTGTTTTTCTCGAGCGTAGCGAGTGTTTATCTAGAAACGATACCGGTAATAAAGATATTGCACATAACGAACAGTTACAAAGAACAACTATTCACTATTCACTATTAGTTATTCACTAAAAAAACCGTGACTGATACGTCCGGTCCACATACGCCGCAATAATCTCCTCAAACTCCCGCGCAATATCATCCCCCTTAAGCGTCACGGTTTTTTCGCCGTTTTCGTACACAGGCGCCACCGGCCGCTCACCCGTGCCGGGCAGGGATATGCCGATATTGGCGTGTTTGCTTTCGCCGGGACCGTTGACCACGCAGCCCATCACCGCCACGCTCATGTTTTCCACACCCTGGTACTGTTTTTGCCATTCGGGCATCTGCTTACGCAGATAGGCCTGGACCTGTGAGGCCAGTTGCTGGAAGTAGGTGCTGGTGGTGCGGCCGCAGCCGGGGCAGGCGGTGACCAGGGGAACGAAGGAGCGCAGGCCCATGGTCTGCAGGATTTCCTGGGCGACAATGACTTCTTTCTCGCGTGGCGCGCCGGGTTCGGGAGTCAGCGAGATGCGGATGGTGTCACCGATGCCGTCAGCCAGCAGGATGCTCAGTGCGGCGGTGGAGGCGACAATGCCCTTGGAGCCGATACCGGCCTCGGTCAGGCCCAGGTGCAGGGCGTAGTCGTCGCGCTCGGCCAGAGAACGGTAAACCGTAATCAGGTCCTGTACCACGCTCATCTTGCAGGAAAGAATGATTCTGTCCTTGCCCAGGCCGATGTCCTGCGCCTGTTGCGCGCTGTCCAGCGCCGAGCGAATCACGGTTTCCAGCATGACCTCGTGGGCATCGTGCGGTTTGTCGCGTTTGGCATTTTCATCCATCAGGCTGGCCAGCAGGGCCTGGTCCATGCTGCCCCAGTTGACGCCGATGCGCACGGCCTTGTTGTACTTGCAGGCCAGTTCAATCATGGTGGCAAAACGGCTGTCCCGGCTTTTGCCCTTGCCCACATTACCGGGGTTGATACGGAACTTGGCCAGTGCCTGGGCGCACTCGGGGTAGTCGGTGAGCAGTTTGTGGCCGTTAAAATGAAAATCACCGACCAGCGGTACGCTGCAGGCTGACGCATCCAGCTGTTCGCGGATGGCCGGCACCGCGGCGGCGGCATTGGCATCATTCACGGTAATGCGTACCAGCTCGGAGCCGGCATTGGCCAGGGTCAGGATCTGCTGTACGGTCGCATCGACATCGGCGGTATGTGTATTGGTCATCGACTGCACGACGACCGGCGCGCCACCGCCCACGGTTATGCCGCCAACGTCTACGGCACGGGTCAGGCGGCGGGGTTTGTAGCATTCGGGAAAATTCATGGCGCGAATTTTACCACTCTCTGCCCGGGCGGGAGAGGAAAACTGATAAACTTCGACGGTCATTGAGTGAGGGAAGGTTCTGGCCGCAAATGAACGCTAATAAAAGCAAATTCATGATTATTTCTTCCTGGTAGCAACGTAGGCCCGTATAAGGCGAAGCCGTTGCGGGCGCAATGCCGGCAACGCCAAAGGCTTATGCCGGCCTGCAACTGCTTTTTAAATTTGCGTTTATTAGCGTTTATTTGCGGAAAAACACATAATGAAAATCGGTTTTCTTATCAACCCTATGGCCGGTATTGGCGGTCCGGCCGCGCTCAAGGGCAGTGACGGCGAAGCCATTGTGCGTGAGGCGCTTGCCCGTGGCGCAAAACCGCAGGCAGGGCGGCGGGCCGCCACGGCCATGCAGGCTCTTTCACCCGGTGACTACACCATTGTGACCGCGGCTGGTGATATGGGTGAGGCGGTCTTGCAGCAACTGAATCTGCCCTGCGAAGTGGTTTATCTGCCGGGCCGGCAAAGCAGTGCCGATGATACGAAAAACGCGGTGCGTCTGTTTATCGAGCAGGGTGCGGATCTGATCGTGTTTGCCGGTGGTGATGGTACCGCGCGGGATGTGCTCGATGTACTGTCCACC
>DRLE01000116.1 GCA_011051475.1 Gammaproteobacteria bacterium | reverse complement strand
GGCAAGCTGTATATTATCGTGCATGTCGATCCCTCACAGAGCGGCGCGCGCGAGGCCGGTGAAAACCGCCTGGCGCAGATTGCCAGCGATATGCGCAACAAGCTGCCGGATACCGCCGGACATCAGAAACAGATGGTGGACGAGGCCGATTTTGTCTCCGGCTTTACCGAGGATGGTTACAAGGCCGCGGTGGAAAAGGCGCGGCAGTATATTATCGACGGCGATATCATGCAGGTGGTGCTGTCACAGCGCCTGACCATTCCCTACAAGGCCTCGCCGCTGGATCTTTACCGCGCCCTGCGCAGCCTGAACCCTTCACCCTATATGTATTACCTGAATCTGGGCGATCATTACGTGGTGGGCTCATCGCCGGAAATCCTGGTGCGTCTGGAGGGGGACGAGGTCACCGTGCGTCCCATTGCCGGCACTCGCCCGCGCGGCAGGGATGAAACCGAGGATATCGCTCTGGAAAAAGAACTGCTGGCCGACCCCAAGGAACTGGCCGAGCATTTGATGCTGATCGATCTGGGACGTAACGATGCCGGTCGGGTCAGTAAAACCGGCAGCGTGAAGCTGACCGAAAAAATGGTGGTGGAGCGCTACTCGCATGTTATGCATATCGTCTCCAATGTGACCGGCAGGCTTAAAGAAGGGCTGGACGCCATGGACGTGCTGCGCGCCACTTTCCCGGCCGGTACCGTCAGCGGCGCGCCGAAGATTCGCGCCATGGAAATCATCGATGAGCTTGAGCCGGTAAAGCGCGGCATTTATTCGGGCGCCGTCGGTTATCTTTCCTGGAACGGCAATATGGACACCGCCATTGCCATTCGCACCGCGGTCATCAAGGACCGGCATCTGTCGATTCAGGCCGGTGCCGGCATTGTCTATGACTCGGTGCCGGAAAATGAATGGGCCGAAACCATGAACAAGGCGCGTGCCGTATTCCGCGCCGTGGCGCTGGCCGAGGCGGGTCTGGACACCGGCATAGCCGTCGATGAATAGACCTGATGACCAGGCCTGATGAACAGAGCAGGTAAATGAAAACAGCCGGGCATTGCCTGCTTGTTTTGCTCTGTCTGCTGGCACTGCCATTGCAGGCCAGGGTTACGGGCGATCAGCTGGGCGTTATTGTCAATACGCAGGATGAAGACAGTCAAAAGATTGCCGCCTACTACCGGCAGAAACGCGGCATACCCGAGCGCAATATTATCCGGGTGAGTTTCCCGCCGGGGCGTAATGCGCTGGATGAAAAAACCTTTAACCGGGTTTACCGCGAAGTGCAGAAACAGACGCCGGCCGGGGTGCAGTATTACGCCCTGGCCTGGAGCAAGCCCTTCAGGGTGGCCTGCATGTCGGTAACCTCGGCCTTTGCCTTTGGTTTCGATCGCCGCTTTTGCGCAAAGGGCTGCAAGCCGACACGGTTGAGCGCCTATTACAATTCGGACAGCGACCGGCCGAAGGACGAGCTGGGTATTACGCCGACAATGATGCTGGCGGGTAGCTCGCTGCAGCAGGTTTATGCCATGATCGACCGCGGCGTGGCCGCCGACGGCAGCCGGCCACAGAAGGCGACGGCCTATCTGCTCAGTACCAGCGACAGGGCACGCAATACCCGCGCCTGGCGCTATCCGGTGGTGAAAGAGCATTTGTCGGATCGCCTGCCTGGCAGCGTGCATGTCGAAGTGCTGCAGGCCAATGTGCTGAAAGACAGAAAGGACGTCATGTTTTATTTTACCGGCCTGACAAGGGTAAACGCCCTGGACAGTCTGACATTTCTGCCCGGCGCGATTGCCGACCACCTGACCTCCAGTGGCGGCAACCTGTTCGGCACGAAACAGATGAGCATACTGCGCTGGCTGGATGCCGGCGCCACCGCCAGTTACGGCACCGTGGTGGAACCCTGCGCCTTTACGCAGAAGTTTCCCAACCCCGGCATAGTCATTCAGCGGTATACTGGCGGCGAATCGCTGATACAGGCCTACTGGAAAAGCGTGGCCTGGCCGGGGCAGGGCGTGTTTGTCGGCGAACCCTTAGCATCGCCGTGGCATCGCCCTGGGGCGATGCAATGAAAAATGAAAAGTGAATAACGAAAGACGAAAGACGAAAGACGAATGCTGTTAATGATAGACAATTACGACTCCTTCACCTACAACCTGGTGCAATACCTGGGTGAGCTGGGTGCGGATGTGGAGGTGCGGCGCAATGATGAAATCACGGTGCAGGAGATCGAGGCGCTGGCGCCGGAGAAACTGATGATATCGCCCGGCCCCTGCACTCCGGATGAAGCCGGGGTTTCCATGCAGGCCATCGAAGCCTTTGCCGGTAAGATCCCCATCCTTGGCGTCTGTCTCGGTCATCAGAGCATCGGTCAGGTGTTTGGCGGGAAGATCGTGCATGCCAGGGAAATCATGCACGGCAAGACCTCGAAGATCTATCACAGGAACACGCATGTGTTTTCGGGTCTGAACAATCCCTATACCGCCACGCGCTATCACTCGCTGGTGATCGAAAAGGAAAGCCTGCCCGACTGCCTGGAAATCACCGCCTGGACCGAAACCGAAAGCGGTGAGATGGACGAAATCATGGGTGTGCGCCACAAGACCCTGGACGTGGAGGGCGTGCAGTTTCACCCCGAGTCGATTCTTACCGAGCACGGCCACGATTTATTGAACAACTTTTTGCAATCAAAGTAAGCGGACCATTACCATGAATATGCAAGATGCCATCAAGGCTGTTACCGAGCGGCGCGACCTCAGCGCCGATGAAATGACCGACACCATGCGCCTGATTATGACCGGCGAAGCCACGCCGGCACAGGTGGGCGGTTTTCTTATCGGCCTGCGCATGAAAGGCGAAACCATCGATGAGATAGCCGCTGCTGCCGGCGTAATGCGCGGTCTGGCCAGTCATGTCGATGTCGACAGCGAACACCTGGTCGATACCTGCGGCACCGGCGGGGATGCCTCCGGCAGTTTCAATGTCTCCACCGCCAGCGCCATTGTTGTGGCTGCCGCCGGCGGGCGGGTGGCCAAGCATGGCAACCGTTCCATCAGCAGCAAGTCCGGCAGCGCCGACGTGCTCGAGGCCGCCGGGGTTAATCTTGAACTGTCACCCGAGCAGGTGGCCGAATGCGTCAACGAGATCGGCGTCGGTTTTATGTTCGCGCCGCTGCACCACAGCGCCATGAAGCACGCCATCGGCCCGCGCCGGGAAATGGGCGTGCGTACCATCTTCAACGTACTCGGCCCGCTGACCAACCCGGCCGGCGCGCCCAACCAGGTGCTCGGCGTGTTCAGCCGGGAACTGGTCGAGCCGCTTGCCGAGGTTCTGAAACAGCTGGGCAGCGAGCACGTGCTGGTGGTTCATGCCGAGGACGGCATGGATGAAATCAGCATTGCCTCGGATACCTTTGTCGCCGAGCTGTATGAGGGTGAAATCATGACCGCCACCATCAGCCCCGAGGACTTTGGCATGCAGCGCGCCAGCCTGGAAGCTATCCGGGCAAAGGATGCCGAAGACAGTCTGCGTATAATCAAGGCTGTATTCAATAATGAACAGGGCCCCGCTAAAGATATTGTCTGCCTCAATGCCGGCGCCGCCATCTATGCCGCCGGGCTGAGCAATACCCTGGCCGAGGGCATTGAAAAGGCGCAGCAGGTGATTGCCGAGGGCAAGGCAGGTGAAAAACTGCAGCAGTTGGTTGATAAAACGAACTCATATTGATTTAGCCGCAAAGGACGCAAAGAATAAACACGCAATGTTTTGCTTTTTTCGCGCCCTTTGCGTCCTTCGCGGCAATAGAACAACAATCCAATGACAAACAATACCCCCGACATTCTGCTAAAAATTCTCAGGCGCAAACGCGAGGAAATCGCCGAGCGCTCGCAATCGGTCTCCATCGACGATCTGAAAGCGCAAGGCAAAAACGCCGATCCCGTGCGCGGGTTTATCCGCAGCATCGAAAACAAGATCAATGCCGGCCAGCCGGCGGTGATTGCCGAAATAAAAAAGGCCTCACCCAGCAAGGGCGTGCTGCGCGAGCATTTCGTTCCTGCAGAGATTGCCGCGAGTTACGCAAAACACGGCGCTGCCTGTCTGTCGATACTCACCGACCGGGATTTTTTCCAGGGCCACGAGGATTATCTGCAGCAGGCCAGGGCGGCCTGCGAACTGCCGGTGATCCGCAAGGACTTTATTATCGATCCCTATCAGGTCCATGAGGCCCGCGCCATCGATGCCGACTGTATCCTGCTGATCGTCTCCGCGCTGGATGATAAAAACCTGCAGTCCCTGTTTGATCTGGCAAAAAGTATCGGCATGGATGTGTTGATGGAAGTGCATGACAGGGATGAAATGCAGCGCGCCCTGAAAACCGGCGCCCGCCTTATCGGCATCAATAACCGCAACCTGCGTACCTTCGAAACCTCACTGGACACCACGCTGGATATGATCGATATGGTCGGTGAGGAGCATATCCTGGTGACCGAGTCGGGGATTCATACGAAAGAAGACGTGCAGCTGATGCTGGACAACAATGTGAATGCTTTTCTGGTAGGCGAGGCCTTTATGCGCGCCGATAATCCGGGCGAGAAACTGGCGGAGTTGTTTTTTTCTTTGTCCGCAAATGAACGCAAATAAACGCAAATGTTTTATTAGGAGCGGCTCCGATTTGCTCCTACAGATTTCAGGTAAAAAAAATTTGCGTTTATTTGCGTTCATTTGCGGATTAAAAAAACAGCATTGCTAACGCGCCCCAAACACCACAACCGTCTTGCCATGCGCGGTAATCAGCCCGTCTTCTTCCAGTTCCTTTAATACCCGTCCGGCCATCTCCCGCGAGCAGCCCACCATTTTGGCCAGGTCCTGGCGGGTGGTTTTTATCTGCATGCCGTCGGGGTGGGTGAGGGCGTCGGGCTGCTGGCTGAGTTCGAGCAGGGCGTGGGCGATGCGGCCCTTGACGTCGAGAAAGATCAGGTCACGCACTTTCTGGCTGGTTTTTTTCAGGCGGTTGAATATCTGGCCGGTCAGCAGGAACATGACGGCCGGATCTTCATTGACAATGCTGCGAAACTGGCTGTAACTGATGGAGGCGATCACCGAGTCGGTACGGGCAATCACCCTGGCGGTGCGCTTGCCTTCCTCATTGAGGTCGAGATCGAAGAGGCCGGCTTCGCCAAAAAAATCGCCCTGGTTGAGCTGGGCGAGAATAATTTCTTCGCCATTTTCGCTTTCGGTGAGTACGCTTACCGAGCCCTCAATGATATAGTAGAGGCTGTCTGAAACATCGCCTTCGCGAATAATGATCTGCCGGGTTTTGTAGGTCTTGCGGTGGGAGAATTTAAGCAGGTGTTCGAGTGACGGGTTCAGGGTCGGGATTTCTCTGACTATGCTCATACTCATTCCATTTGTGTTTTCAGATCATTTGCAGCAATACTTGCAGCGATAATACACAACAATTCAATTTTTTTATACAGGATCAGGCATGAAAGCGGTAGTGAAATGGCTGGACAATATGTCCTTTGTTGGCGAATCGGAAAGCGGGCATTCCGTGGTGATGGACGGTCCGCCGGAAAGTGGCGGGCGCAACCTTGGTGTCAGGCCTATGGAAATGGTGCTGCTTGGCATGGGCGGATGTACGGCTTTTGATGTGGTGCTTATTCTGCAACGCCAGCGTCAGGCCATCAGCGACTGCCATGTGGAGCTCTCTGCCGAGCGTGCGCAGAATGTACCCAAAGTGTTCACAAAGATTCATGTGCATTATGTGGTCAGGGGCAGCAACCTGGATGAGAAGAAAGTTGCGCGTGCGGTGAGCATGACGGCAGATAAGTACTGCTCGGTATCCATTATGCTGGCCGCCAGTGTGGACATCAGCCATGACTACGAAATCATAGAAGATGAATAATATGTCAGATACCGCAGTCAATTCTTCTGCTGCCGGCGATAACAGTGCGAACACGGCATTCGACAGCCTCTGCCAGCAATATTATCAGGCCTGGTTTCGTTATCATCCCGAGCGTGCTGTAGAGGCAGGCATCTACGAATATGCCGGTCTGCTCACCAGTTACGAGCATGATGATATCGGCGCGCTTATCGTTCTCAATCAGAAAATGCTTTCAGCGCTGGAGGAGCTGGGTTCCTCGCATCTGGATCCTGCCCGCCAGACCGACTTCCGTATTCTCAGAGGCGCGATCACTATAGAACTGCACGACCTGGAAGATAATGACTGGCGCTACCGTGATCCCGTTAACTACGTGCCGGTCAATGCCATTCACCAGCTCCTGGTTCATCCCGGTGGCAAGGTGCAGGATGCACTGCGTCAGCGTCTTGAAAGCATACCGGCATATCTGCGTGGCGCCCGGCAGATGCTGGCCAGGTATCCCGAGCGCGTGGTGCCTGAATGGACACTGACAGCTGCGCAGATATGTCACAGCGGTACTGTTTTCATACGCGACCTGCCGCGTCACCCGTTGATCGGTAATATCTTTACTCGTCCGGAAAGTCTTCGTGGTACGCTTGATGAAGCTGCCGCCGCACTCGCTGAATTCGCGCATTTTCTTGAAGAAGAACTCTATCCGCAGGCGCAGGGGCGCTTTGCATCCGGCAGTTACCGTTTCAATCGCCTGCTGCGTGAACGCCATTTCCTGCCGCTGGACGCTCAGCAGGTGCTGAGCTATGGAAAGCGGCTGGTCGAAGAGACTGAAAAGGCACTACTGGCGCAAAGCCGGGAAGTCTGCGGTGAAGAGGACATTGCCAAGGCCCTGGCGGTGGTAAAAGGCCGGCTGCCGGAACCGGCGCAGCTTATCGATAGCTATCGCCAGAAAATGCAGGACGCCTATCACTGGTTGCTCAAGTCAGGGATTGTTACCGTGCCACAGGAACAGTCGCTGAAAGTGCTGCCGACACCGGACTTTCTGCGCTGCCTGATTCCATTTGCTGCCTATGAGCCGCCAGCGCCTGGTGACAGGCAACAACGTGGTTTTTATTATGTGACTACGGTGGAGGAGCCTGAATTGCTGGCCGAACATAATATAT
>DRLE01000115.1 GCA_011051475.1 Gammaproteobacteria bacterium | reverse complement strand
AGAAGGCGGCATCATCGAAAAGGAAATGCCACTGAATATTTCCAATGTGATGTTGTTCAACGCCATGACCAACAAAGGCGACCGTGTAGGTTTCAAGATTCTTGAAGACGGACGCAAGGTTCGCTACTTCAAGTCAAACGGCGAAGTCGTCGACGTATAAGGCGGTTAGGTAAAGATAATGTCAAGATTACAAGAATACTATCGCGATACCGTTGTCAAGAACCTGATGGCAACGGGCGCTTACAAAAACGTAATGGATGTGCCGCGCATCACCAAGATCACCATTAATATGGGTCTGGGTGAAGCCATCGGTGACAAGAAGATCCTGGAAAACGCGCTGTCTGATATGGAGAAGATTTCCGGTCAGAAGCCGATTACCACACTGGCTCGCAAGTCCGTGGCTTCCTTCAAGGTTCGTGACGGCTATCCCATCGGCTGCAAGGTAACACTGCGCAGTGAAAGAATGTACGAGTTCCTGGATCGCCTGATCAGTATTGCGATTCCCCGTGTGCGTGATTTCCGTGGTCTGAACCCGAAATCTTTCGACGGTCGCGGCAACTACAACATGGGCGTCAAGGAACAGATTATCTTTCCTGAAATCGAATACGAAAAAATCGACAAGATCCGTGGTATGGACATCTGCATTACTACCACGGCTCGCGACAACGAAAGCGGCCTGGCGCTGCTAAAAGAATTCAGGTTCCCTTTCAAAGGCGAAAGCAAGCAGGGTAGTAAATAGTATGGCTAAAAAATCTATGATCGCGCGCGAAAACAAGCGTGCTCGTCTGGCAAAACAGTATGTTGAAAAGCGTGCAAAGTACAAGGCAGTGCTGATCGACCAGAACGCAAGTTTTGATGAGAAAATGGAAGCGCAGCGCAAGCTGCAGACATTGCCAAGAGATTCAAGCCGAGTGCGTCGACGTAATCGTTGCCGCATAACCGGTCGTCCACACGGTGTATTCCGCAAGTTCGGCCTGTGCAGAAACAAATTACGTGAAGCCGCCATGCGCGGTGACATTCCTGGTCTCGTTAAGGCCAGCTGGTAGAGGTAATCCTATTATGATGACAGATCCTATTGCAGATATGCTGACGCGCATTCGAAATGCGCAGGCCGCATCGAAAGCTGATGTCACTATGCCATCATCCAAGCTTAAAGTGGCTATTGCCAAGGTACTGCTTGATGAAGGTTATATTGCCGGTTTTTCAACCGATGACGCTGCAAAACCCAGCCTGACGGTTGCCCTCAAGTATTACGAAGGCCGTCCGGTTATTGACGAGCTGAAGCGTGTTTCACGTCCGGGTTTACGTATTTACAAGAACAAAGATGAGCTGCCGAAGATTCTCAACGGCCTGGGCATCGCCATTGTCTCTACATCAGCCGGTGTTATGACTGACCGTGAAGCCCGCGCTTCCGGACGTGGTGGCGAAATCCTCTGCACTGTTTCCTGAATACATAACGACTATTACACTGATTATTTAAGAGTAGAACAATGTCTCGCATCGCAAAAAAACCCGTCGAAATCGCATCTGGTGTTGATATTAACATCAGTGGTCAGACGATTACGGCCAAAGGTAAACAGGGCACATTATCCATGGACCTGCACGAAACCGTCAGCATCAAGCAGGATGACAATACTCTGGTATTCGCTCCCAATGATGACTCCAAGGCCAGCATGGCTATGACCGGTACCATGCGCTCCCTTGTAGACAACATGGTCAGGGGTGTGTCTGAAGGTTTTACCCGCCAGTTACAGCTGATCGGCGTAGGTTATCGCGCACAGGTTCAGGGCAATGTGCTTGACCTGTCTCTCGGTTTTTCTCACCCGGTAAAGTATGCCATTCCTGAAGGCATTACCATAGAAACACCAAGCCAGACCGAAATCAACGTGAAAGGCGCTGACAAGCAGAAAGTCGGCCAGGTATGTGCTGAAATTCGTGCCTACCGTCCGCCCGAGCCATACAAGGGCAAGGGTGTCAGATATGCAGACGAGCGTGTGATCCGTAAAGAAGCGAAGAAGAAATAAGGCCGCGAACAAGAACCGGCAGCAGTAAAGGTTAGAATTATGAAAGCGAAAAAAGCAAACAGATTACGTCGAGCTAAAAGAACGCGTGCAAAAATCTCCGAGCAGGGCGCACATCGTCTGACGGTTCACCGTACGCCTCGCCATATCTATGCGCAGGTTGTTACTCCGGATGGCAGCAAGGTTATAGCCGCTGCTTCTACCGTGCAGAAAGACGTAGCCAGTGATGCCAAATACACCGGCAATGTCGAGGCTGCCGCACTGGTTGGCAAGGCGATTGCGGAGAAGTCAAAGTCTGCAGGTATTACATCCGTTGCTTTTGACCGTTCAGGTTTTCGTTACCATGGCCGCGTCAAGGCGCTTGCCGATGCGGCGCGTGAAGGCGGTTTAGAGTTTTAATCGCGACAGACAATTTTTAAAGAATAAACATTAAAGTTACAAGTTTATATAAAACAGGGTTTAAGCATGGCACAAGCAGATTCACCAGCAAACAGACAGCAGCAGGACGACCTGATAGAAAAACTCGTCGCTGTTAATCGTGTGGCTAAGGTTGTTAAAGGTGGCCGCCAGTTCGGTTTTACCGCACTGACAGTAGTCGGTGACGGTAACGGTACTATCGGTTTTGGTTATGGCAAGGCGAAAGAAGTGCCGCTGGCTATCCAGAAAGCCATGGACAAGGCCCGCAAGAACATGAAAAGCATTCCGCTCAAGGGCGACACGCTGCAGCACCCGGTAACCGGCATTCACGGCGCGGCCAATGTCTACATGCAGCCCGCTTCCGAAGGTACCGGTATTATAGCCGGCGGTGCAATGCGCGCCGTTTTCGAGGCTGTCGGCGTCAAGAACGTACTGGCAAAGATCAATGGAACACGCAACCCTGTCAATGTTGTGCGCGCAACCATCAATGGTCTGGCTTCCATGTCATCACCGGAATATGTTGCAGCCAAGCGTGGCAAGAAAATAGAAGAGATCCTGGGTTAATACCGGGTATAGATTAGATTTAGGTACGGCTCATAAGGTATAGCTATGGCTAATAAAGAATTAAAAGTTACGCTGATCAAAAGCACCATCGGACGTCTGAAGTCTCACAAGGCATGTGCCCTGGGTCTGGGTCTGAAGCGTACAAACCACTGTGTTACTGTTCAGGATACGCCTGAAAATCGTGGCATGATCAATAAAATCTCCTACATGCTTAACGTTGAGGAGGCCTGATAATGGAAAACACAATGCGATTAAATACATTACAGCCGGCTGATGGCAGTAAAAAGGATGCCAAGCGCGTAGGCCGTGGTATCGGTTCAGGCCTGGGCAAGACCTGTGGTCGTGGCCACAAGGGTCAGAAATCCCGTTCAGGCGGTTTCACCAAGGTCGGCTTTGAAGGTGGTCAGATGCCATTACAGCGTCGCCTGCCAAAGGTTGGCTTCAATTCACGTTCTGCCAGAAGCAGTGCCGAGGTTCGTCTGCACGAGCTTGCCAAAATTGATAGCGACGTGATTGATCTGTCTGCGCTGATTGCTGCAGATATTGTTCCGACGAACACAAAGAAAGCCAAGGTTATCGCTTCCGGCGAGATCAGTAAGGCAGTTACCCTGAAAGGTATCAAGGTAACACCGGGTGCGCGCAAGGCGATCGAAGCTGCCGGCGGCAAAATAGAGGACGCTGAATAGGGCATTTGTCCGCAGTAACTATCTATGGCAGGTAACAGTAACCTCTCGGAATTAAAGCAGCGTCTCCTTTTTGTCGTGGGCGCGCTGATTGTTTTTCGCATCGGTACCTTTATTCCGGTGCCGGGCATAGACCCGACCGTCCTGTCAACGCTGTTTGACCAGCAGAAGGGCAGCATACTGGGCGTGTTCAACATGTTCTCCGGTGGTGCGCTGGGTCGTATGTCGCTGTTTGCGCTGGGTATTATGCCCTACATATCAGCATCGATTATTATGCAGCTGCTGGCGGTGACGGTACCGTCTCTGGAGCAGCTGAAAAAGGAAGGTGAACCGGGGCGTCGCAAGATAGCCATGTACACGCGTTACTTTACCCTGGTGCTGGCAAGTTTCCAGTCCGTGGGTATTTCGGTGGCGCTGCAAAGCCAGTCGGTCGGTGCCCAGTCACTGGTAATGCACCCGGGCCCGAGCTTTATCTTTACCGCTGCGGTAACCCTGGTTACCGGCACCATGTTTTTGATGTGGCTGGGTGAGCAGGTAACCGAACGTGGCATCGGTAACGGTATATCCATTATCATTTTCGCCGGTATTGTTGCCGGGCTGCCACAGGCCGTAGGTGGTACGCTGGAACTGGTAAGGACCGGTGAACTGCATACGCTTTCACTGATTATACTGTTTATCCTTGCCATAGCAGTAACTGCCTTCGTTGTTTTTGTCGAACGCGGGCAACGCCGTATTACGGTGAACTATGCCAAGAAGCAGCAGGGCCGCCGCATGTACCAGGCACAGAGCAGCCATCTGCCACTGAAGCTGAATATGGCCGGTGTTATTCCGCCTATTTTTGCATCCAGTATTATCCTGTTTCCGGCCACCATGGCGAGCTGGACAGGGCAGACAGAAGGCATGGAATGGCTGTCGGATATCGCCAGCAAGATATCCCCGGGACAGCCGATATACATAATTTTATTCGCCATTGCGATTATATTTTTCTGCTTCTTCTACACCGCGCTGCAGTTCAATGCGCGTGACACGGCAGACAACCTGAAGCGCAGTGGCGCGTTTGTTCCCGGTATTCGTCCCGGCGAGCAGACAGCGAAATACATAGACAAGGTAATGACACGTCTGACCATGGTCGGCGCACTTTATATCACCGCGGTGTGTCTGTTACCGGAATTTTTGATTTTGTACTGGAACGTACCTTTCTACTTCGGCGGCACATCATTGCTGATTATCGTTGTTGTAGTCATGGACTTCATGGCGCAGATACAGTCGCACCTGATGTCGCACCAGTATGAAGGTATTATGAAAAAAGCCAACCTCGACGGTTACAAGCGCTAGGCGCCTGGTAAACCAAGACTGGCATTGTTAAAGAAGGCAGGGTTAAGAAAATGAAAGTACGTGCATCTGTAAAAAAAATGTGTCGCAACTGCAAAATTGTCAAGCGCAGCGGCGTCGTGCGTGTGATCTGTACGGATCCCCGCCACAAGCAGCGTCAGGGCTAGGCCCGAGACGCTCGGATAGTATATTAACGTCTATTGATTTAGGCATCTATTGTTTGTAAAATTACGCGCTTTGTCGCGAAAAGACGGAAACCATAATGGCTCGTATTGCAGGTATAAATATTCCATCACATAAACACACCGTAATTGGCTTAAGGCACATTTACGGCATCGGTCAGACACGCGCGAAACAAATTTGCGCGGCGGCCGGTATTGCTGAAGACGCGAAGATCGGTCAGCTGTCTGAAGAGCAGCTTGAAGCGCTGCGTACCGAGGTAGGCAAGTTCACCGTAGAAGGCGATCTGCGTCGTGAAGTGTCCATGAGCATCAAACGCCTTATGGATCTGGGTTGCTACCGTGGTATCCGCCATCGTCGCGGCCTGCCACTGCGTGGTCAGCGTACCAAAACCAATGCGCGTACACGTAAGGGACCGCGTCGTCCTATTACACGCTAATTAACTATATAGAAACAGAGTATTCACATGGCGAAGCCTGAAGCAAAGAAAAAAGTAAAACGTACCGTTGTTGACGGTGTTGCACATATTTATTCGACTTTTAACAACACCATTATCACCATCACCGACCGCCAGGGTAACACGCTGGCGTGGGCGACTTCCGGTGGTTCCGGTTTTCGCGGTTCACGCAAGAGCACACCGTTCGCAGCACAGGTCGCTGCTGAACGTGCCGGTACGCGCGCAAAGGATTATGGCATGAAGAGCCTGGAAGTACTGGTTCGTGGACCAGGCCCCGGCCGCGAGTCTGCCATTCGCTCACTGAACAACATCGGTTTCAAGATTACCAATATCGCTGATGTAACACCCATTCCTCATAACGGCTGTCGTCCTCCAAAACGTCGTCGTGTGTAGTAGAGATTTGAGATAAGAATATGGCTAAATATATCGGACCAAAATGTAAACTCAGTCGTCGTGAAGGCGTTGATCTGGAGCTGAAATCCGCCCTGCGCCCGCTGGACAGCAAGTGCAAACTGGACCAGGTTCCCGGCCAGCACGGTGCCCGTCGCACCCGCCTGTCTGACTACGCACTGCAGCTGCGTGAAAAGCAGAAGGTTCGTCGTATCTACGGCGTTCTGGAAAAGCAGTTCCGCAACTATTACAAGGAAGCAGCGCGTCAGAAAGGCTCTACCGGTGAAAACCTGCTGCAGCTTCTCGAGCGTCGTCTGGATAATGTTGTATACCGTGCCGGTTTTGGTTCTACCCGCGCCGAGGCCCGTCAGATCGTTAATCACAAGTGTGTTACCGTCAACGGCCAGGTCGTCAATATTCCGTCCTACCAGGTCAAGGAAAATGACGTCATTGCTATTCGTGAAAAAGCCAAAAAACAGACCCGTATTGCCGATGCCCTGAACATGGCCAAGCAGAAAGGTATCGTTGACTGGATCAGTGTTGATGATTCAAAACTCGAAGCTGTTTACAAAAATGTTCCTGAGCGCGCCGATTTGCCGGCCGATATCAACGAACAGTTAATCGTCGAACTTTATTCCAAGTAGGGGAGTGTATAACGCATGTCAGCGACTGATGAACTTCTTACACCGCGTACGATTAACGTACAGTCTTTTAGCGATACACACGCCAAGGTAGCGCTGGAGCCGCTCGAGCGCGGTTTCGGCCACACCCTGGGTAATGCCCTGCGCCGTATCCTGCTGTCTTCCATTGAAGGCAGCGCCATTGTTGAAGCGCAGATCGAAGGCGTGGTACACGAATACAGCACCATTGAAGGTGTTCAGGAAGATGTCCTTGAAATCCTGCTCAACCTTAAAGGTGTGGCACTCATCATGCACAGTAATGATGAGCAGACCATTACTATCAGCAAGACTGGCCCGGGCGTGGTCACGGCCGGCGATATCGAAACCGGCCACGATGTTGAAATCGTCAATCCGGACCATGTTATTGCCAATATCAACAGTGACGGCAAGCTGAACATTACCATGAAAGTGGTCAAGGGCCGTGGTTACCAGCCGTCCAACACCCGTAATGTGGATGCTGAAACCGCAAGTATCGGCACTTTGCAGCTGGATGCTTCATTCAGCCCGATTCGTCGTGTTTCCTACAATGTGGAAAATGCCCGTGTTGCGCAGAGTACCAACCTGGACAAGCTGATCATCGATCTGCAGACCAACGGTACGGTTGATCCTGAAGAAGCTATCCGCACCGCGGCTACCATTCTGCAGGCTCAGCTGTCATCCTTCGTTAACCTGCAGAGCATGGAAGACGAAGTGGCCGAGGACGAGGAAGCCGATGTCGATCCAATTCTGCTGCGTCCGGTGGACGAGCTGGAACTGACCGTACGTTCGGCCAACTGCCTGAAAGCAGAGAACATTTACTACATCGGTGACCTGATCCAGCGCACAGAAGTCGAGCTGCTCAGAACACCGAACCTGGGCAAGAAGTCCCTGACCGAGATCAAGGACGTACTGGCCTCGCACGGCCTGTCCCTGGGTATCCAGCTGGACAACTGGCCACCGGCTTCCATTCGCGAGAAAGAAGAAGCCAGCTAGTCCCTGGCTAATCGAGATTAATCAAACCGTAAAAAACCGGTTATAGATATAAAGGTTATATATCATGCGTCATCACAAATCAGGCCGCAAACTGAATCGCAACAGCAGCCACCGTAAAGCCATGTTCAGCAATATGGCCAACTCGCTGTTCGAGCACGAAATTATCAAGACCACGCTGCCCAAGGCCAAAGAACTGCGCCGCGTAGCAGAGCCGCTGATCACCCTGGCGAAGAAAGACTCCGTCGCCAACCGTCGTTCAGCATTTGCCAGCCTGCGTGACAAGGAAATGGTCGGCAAGCTGTTCAATGAACTGGCGCCGCGCTACAAGGACCGTCCTGGTGGCTATACCCGTATTATGAAATGCGGCTTCCGCTCAGGCGATGCTGCGCCTATGGCCTATATCGAACTGGTAGATCGTCCGGTAGAGGCAGAAGATGCTGAATAATTAAACAGTCAGACTGTTTGATAAGGAAGCCGGCGCAAGCCGGCTTTTTTTGTGTTTATTCAATTGTTTTTTAACCACAGAGGTCACAGAGGTACACAGAGAAAAACACTTTAAGTTTTTTGTATGTCTGTGAGCGGAATTGTAGGCTGGCATAAGCGATAGCGTTGCCGGTTGTGAAGGCCACGATTTGCCAGCAAAGCTATCGCTTATGCTGGCCTACGAAGTTATTCAATTATTTTTTTAACCACAGAGTTTTTTTGTTTTTGTCTTTGCGAGCGTAGAGAAGTAGCATGATTACGGCTGGTAGCGTACCACTTCTGTTTCACTACGCTCGCAATGACATGCCGAAAAACAATAAAAGCTTTTCTCTGTGTACCTCTGTGACCTCTGTGGTTAAAAATAAAAAGAAACGTCTCACCACCCCGAAATCTGCACCACAAAATACCGCTCGAAATCATCAAAGATATCCGCCGGCTGGGCATAGGTATCATTGCCCTGATAATCGATATTCACTTCCTTCAGCTCGATAATATAGCCGGACTCGGCCAGCCGGTCTTTCAGCCTGCGGTAGGTGTCGGTCATCTTGATGCTGTTGCAGGACACCAGGCTGAAGCGGGGTAGTATCAGCTTCTCACCGGAGGGTTTGTTAATGATATATTGCAGATAGCCCAGCGAGCCTTCGATCGGGTTCTCCGGGTGTTTGAACAGGCCCTGTTTTTCAGTCTCAATATCGCTTTCAATATTCTGCAGGATATCCCCCAGCGCCTGTTCAATGATTGCCAGGTTTTGATGCATCAGGGTTTCATCGTCTATGCGGCGTTTGAAGACCAGAGAAAGGCCGGTTTTATCGAGGAAGTTGTTTAGAAAAGACATGGGGTAAATATAGCTTATGTTGAATGAAAAAAAGCGTAAAAACATTTTGCCGCAAAGGACGCAAAGAAACGCAAATACACCTCGCTTAGAAAATTAGAGGTGTTTTGTAACCTGTCATTCAGGCTAAAAGTAAAAATGGTTTTAGCTTTTTTTTGCGTTCTTTGCGTCCTTTGCAGCAAGAATTCGCTTTAAATATTGCCCGGTATAAGATGCACTGTTCTCGGCCACTTCCTCCGGCGTGCCGGTGGCAATAATCTGCCCGCCCTTGTAACCGCCTTCCGGCCCCAGGTCGACGATCCAGTCGGCCATCTTGATAATATCCAGGTTATGCTCGATGACAATAATGGTATTACCATGGTCGCGCAGGCGGATGAGTACGTCCAGCAGCTGCTGTACATCGTAGAAGTGCAGGCCGGTGGTGGGTTCGTCGAGGATATAAATCGTCTGCCCGGTATCGCGTTTGGACAGTTCCTTGGACAGCTTGATGCGCTGCGCTTCGCCGCCGGAGAGGGTGGTGGCGCGCTGGCCCAGGGTGATATAGCCCAGGCCGACGTCCATCAGGGTTTGCAGCTTGCGTTTGATCACCGGAATAGCATCGAAGAAGGTCAACGCATCCTCGATGGTCATCTCCAGCACCTCGTGAATGTTCTTTCCCTTGTATTTGATCTCCAGCGTTTCGCGATTGTAGCGCTGGCCCTTGCAGACATCGCATTCCACATAGACATCGGGCAGAAAATGCATTTCCACCTTGATCACGCCATCGCCCTGGCAGGCCTCGCAACGTCCGCCCTTGACATTAAAGCTGAATCGCCCGGGCTGGTAGCCGCGTGAGCGCGACTCCTGGGTGGCGGCAAAGAGCTCGCGTATGGGCGTGAACAGGCCGGTATAGGTGGCCGGGTTGGAACGCGGGGTACGGCCGATCGGGCTCTGGTCGATGTCCACCACCTTGTCGAAATGCTCGACGCCGCTGAAAGACTCATGTGGCGCCGCAGCCATGGAATTGTTATTAATGGCCTTGGCCAGAATGGGGTAGAGCGTGTCATTGATCAGGGTGGACTTGCCTGAACCTGAAACGCCGGTAATGCAGGTAAACAGGCCAACGGGTATCTCAAGGTCGACCTGCTGCAGGTTATTGCCGCTGGCCCCCTTTATGCTGAATACTTCGCCACTGTGCTCATGACGCAGCTCGGGAATCCTGATCTCGCGCTTGCCCGACAGATACTGACCGGTCAGCGAATCGGTATTTTTCATGATCTGCTTCGGCGTGCCGGCAGCGATGATCTCGCCGCCGTGAATGCCGGCGCCGGGACCGATATCGATGACATGGTCGGCATGGAGAATGGCATCCTCGTCATGCTCGACCACAATCACGGTATTGCCGATATCGCGCAGGTGGGTAAGAGTGGTCAGCAGGCGGTCATTGTCGCGCTGGTGCAGGCCGATAGAGGGCTCATCGAGAATATACATGACGCCGACCAGGCCGGCGCCGATCTGGCTGGCCAGACGGATGCGCTGTGACTCGCCGCCGGAGAGGGTGTCCGAGCTGCGATCCAGGGTGAGATATTCCAGGCCCACATTGACCAGAAAGTGCAGGCGCGAGGAAATCTCGCGGTTGATCTTGCGCGCGATTTCACCGCGGTGACCGGGCAGTTCCAGTTTCTCGAAGAAAGCGTGGGACTGCTCGATGGGCATGGCGGTGAGTTCGGCCAGGGTTTTGTCCAGGATAAAAACATTGCGCGCGGCTTCGTTCAGGCGGGTGCCGTGACACTCGGGGCAGGGCTGTTCGGAGAGAAACTTCGACAGTTCCTCGCGCACCAGCGAGGATTCGGTTTCACGATAGCGCCGCTCCATGGTGTGCAGCACGCCCTCGAAGGCATGCGTGCGTTGTTTTGCGCGGCGCCCGGCATAACCCGGGTAGCGGAACTTTATCTGTTCCTTGCCGCTGCCATAGAGCAGAATGTGTTTGATATTGTCCGGCAGCTGCTCGAAGGGTATGTCGACATCAAAGCCGTAGTGTTTTGCCAGCGACTGGATAATGCTGAAATAATAGGCGTTGCGCTTGTCCCAGCCGCGAATGGCGCCACCGGCCAGGCTCAGGTGCGGCGCTACCACGCGTTCGGGGTCGAAGAAATTATTGTGGCCGATGCCTTCACATTCGGGGCAGGCGCCGGCCGGATTATTGAAGGAGAACAGGCGCGGCTCCAGTTCCTGCAGATTGTAGCCGCAATGCGGGCAGGCGAATTTTGCGGAAAAGACCAGATCGGTTTTTTCGCCTGAGTTGTCGCTGGCGTCCATCCAGGCAATGGTGGCCAGGTCATTGGCCAGCGCCAGCGCGGTTTCAAAGGACTCGGCCAGGCGTGTCTTGATATCCTCGCGCACCTTGAAACGGTCGACCACCACCTCGATGGTATGTTTCTTTTTCGGATCCAGTTCGGGGACTTCGTCCAGCTCGTAAACCCTGCCGTCGACGCGGACGCGCAGAAAGCCCTGTTGCTTGAAATCGGCAAACAGGTTCAGGTGCTCGCCCTTGCGATCGCGGATCACCGGCGCCAGCAGCATCAGTTTCGTGCCTTCGGGCAGTTCCAGTACCTGGTCGACCATCTGGCTGATGGTCTGGGCCTCAAGCTCGGTGCCGTGCTCGGGGCAGCGCGGGGTGCCGGCGCGGGCGAACAGCAGGCGCAGGTAGTCGTAGATTTCGGTAATCGTGCCCACGGTCGAGCGCGGGTTGTGCGAGGTGGTTTTCTGCTCGATGGAAATTGCCGGCGACAGGCCCTCGATGGTATCGATATCGGGCTTTTCCATCATGGAGAGAAACTGGCGGGCGTAGGTGGACAGCGACTGTACATAGCGGCGCTGACCCTCGGCGAAAATGGTATCGAAGGCCAGCGAGGACTTGCCGGAGCCGGACAGGCCGGTAATCACAATCAGTTTGTCGCGGGGGATATCAAGGTCGATATTTTTCAGGTTGTGGGTGCGCGCCCCACGAATCTGGATAGTATCCATAACAGCATGTATCTTCAAAAAAGCAATCTGATAGAATGCCGGTTTTTACTATTTGCGGCAAGGGCTGGTCAGGTTTTTTTTCCTTATGCCGCGCTGTTTTCCGTTTATATGACATCACGCTATGACATCATCTGAGGCTACGCCTGGCGCAACGGATTCCGCCGCGAAACTGGCAGAGAACCTGGGCGCCATGGAACGTCGCGCCGGCATGTCGCTGTCGGCAATCTATGCTTTCCGCATGTTCGGTATTTTCCTGCTGATACCGGTATTTGCCCTCTATGGCGAAAAGCTGCCCGGGGCAACGCCGTTTTTAATGGGGCTGGCGCTGGGCATATACGGCCTTACCCAGGCCATTTTCCAGATTCCTTTTGCCATGTGGTCGGACAAAATCGGCCGCAAGCCGGTGATTTATACCGGCCTGATTATCTACGCCATCGGTTCGCTGGTGGCCGGCAGTGCCGACAGTATCGAGGGAATTATATTCGGTCGCGCCCTGCAGGGCGCCGGCGCCATTGCCGCCACCCTGATGGCGCTGGCAGCCGATCTTTCCCGTGAAGAGCATCGCATCAAGATGATGGCGCTGATCGGCGCCAGCATTGGCGCCTCGTTTGCCCTGTCCATGGTCATGGGTCCGCTGGTTGACGCCTGGATCGGTCTGCAGGGCATCTTTTACGGTACCGCGGTGCTGGCGCTGGTAGGCATGCTGATTCTGTATTTTGCCGTGCCTGATCCGCTGCACAGCCGTTTTCACCGTGATGCCCAGCTCAATACCGCCAGCCTGGGTGATGTGCTCAGAGACAGCCAGCTGCTGCGTCTGGATGCCGGTATCTTTATCCTGCATTTTGTCCTGATGAGCCTGTTTCTGGTGCTGCCGCTGCTGTTGCGCGATTTCGTGCAGCTGCCCGAGCAGGAACACTGGGAGGTCTATATCCCGGTATTCGTTATCTCGCTGCTGCTAATGGTGCCCTTTATTATTATTGCCGAGAAAAAACAGCTGATGAAGCCGGTGTTTGTCGGCGCCATCGCAACCCTTCTTGTTGCCACCCTCGGCTTCATTTTCAGCGAAAGCCGCTGGTTGTTCCTGGTGAGTCTGGTGATCTTTTTTGCCGGTTTTAACCTGCTGGAGGCCTCCCTGCCGTCGCTGATCAGTAAAACCGCGAGGGCCACGCAAAAAGGCACCGCCATGGGGGTGTATTCCAGCAGTCAGTTCCTTGGCGCCTTCGCCGGCGGTTCACTCGGTGGCCTGGCCCACCAGTACTGGGGCGTGGAGGGTGTTTATTTTACCGCTGTGGGCGCCCTGCTGTTCTGGCTGCTGCTCGCAGCCACCATGAAAAAGCCTGTACATTTAAGTACTTACCTTCTGAATGTCAACAATGTCGAGGTCGAGCAGCTGCTTGCGGTGCCCGGTGTGGCCGAAGCCGTGCTGGTGCAAGAGCCCGACCGGTCGTCGGCGGTAGCTTATTTAAAGGTTGAAAAACGTATCCTTGACGAGGAAAAATTGTTATCGTTAGCCTCTGAAACACAACCATCAAATTAGACAAATCAGGTGAAGAGAAAATGGCACAACGTGGCGTAAACAAGGTGATTTTAATCGGAAATCTGGGCGCGGATCCGGAAGTGAAATACATGCCCAGCGGTGACGCGGTAGCGAACCTGTCACTGGCGACCTCCGAATCATGGAAAGACAAAAACACTGGCGAGATGAAGGAAAAAACCGAATGGCATCGCGTCGTGCTTTTTGGCAAGCTGGCGGAAGTGGCCGGCCAGTATCTGAAAAAAGGCTCCAAGGTCTATATCGAAGGCCAGTTGCAGACCCGCAAATGGCAGGGCCAGGACGGTCAGGACCGTTATACCACCGAAGTGGTGGTACGCGGCTTTAACGGGGTGATGCAGATGCTCGACGGCCGTGGTGAAGGCGGTTTCGCGCCGGCGCAGCAGGCCGCGCCACAGTCAGCCCCGGCACAGCAAAAACAGCAGCCGGCGCCGGCCATGGTGGATGACGGCTTCGATGACGATATTCCGTTCTAGAGGGCGCTGCGACACTATCAAAAAGGCTTTCCGGGTGATAACACGGAGAGCCTTTTTTAATGGTGTGAGCGGGTATGTGAACAGACCGGCTGGCACTGCGGGCAGAGATAGGCTGTTTTCCCGGCAAACCGCTCTTTAATAATTGTTGCACCACACTGATAACAGGGCAGGCCATCACGCCGGTAGACATAAAACCGGTAATCTTCAAATGCCACACCCTGTTTGCGCAGGGCATTGGCCCGCTTCAGCTGGTTGGTAATGCCACCGGTTCGGTAGCTTTGCCGGGTAAGCTTCAGGCAGTTTCTCGCCAGCCGTTCACGCTGTTTTCTGTCGAGATCCGCCAGCCGTGCGGCAGGATAAATACCGCTGATATACAGCGCCTCGCAACACAGATAGTTGCCCATGCCGGCAATAAATGACTGATCCTGCAGCAGTCCCGCCAGAGCGCGCCGGTGAAAATGTGTGTCTTCAAAGCGGCTGATAATATCCTCGGTCGTGGTATTCTCATCAAGCAGCTCCGGCCCCAGTTTTTTCAGGTAAGGATGCTGGCTGAGCCGGCCTGTTTCCAGCACTTCGATGTCCGAGGCGCTATAGAGCAGGGCCATGGTGTCTTTTGTATGAATCGCCAGGCGCAGACTGCGTGAGCTTTGCGGATAGTCGCCCTCGGGAAGAATCTGCCAGCGGCCATATAGCTGATTATGACTGTAAATGCTCAGACCATTATCCAGGCGGGTGATAATGGCCTTGCTGCGGGCGCTGATAGCGATGATTTTTGCGCCGGTGAGTTTTTTCCGGTAACGGTGCAGCCGTTTAAAGGTGAAAAATACCCGGGTGATTTTTCTGCCGGCCAGTGCGGCTGCCAGTTCATCGGCAATGCGTTTTATTTCCGGGCCTTCGGGCATGTTTATTCCTGGTCCCTGTGTGTTGGTGTGATCGTGTGCGCTGGCGTGGATGGCGTGTGAATAATGCGGTATTCACGGCCCTCGCGCCAGCCGCGTTTTGTCAGCGGATTGCTGGTGGCGAAGCGGGCATAATCATGGTCGATAAAGCGGTAGTGCAGGTGTTCATCGCGACCGCTCGGGATACCCAGGCGGGTGGTCTGTATGATTTTTTCAGCCTGCAGGCCGGTATCATCGATATAAAAACAATCTTTATCAAACTGTTCTGCATCCCAGTCGGGTACTTTTATTGCCAGTGAACGGCACAGCAGGGTCTGGCCGCGACAGAGTTTCTCGACCGGGCGGGGTTGGCCATCAGCGCCCGGGTTCAGCTGCTGCATGATGGCGATAGCCTGAGCGTGGGTGAGATCGTCCTCGTACGGAAAAGCCGCCTTGATCAGCACCGCATTGCCTTCGCCCTGTGTGCTGATATTGAGCGAATCGCCGCCACGGGCGTAGTACATGTAGATCGTGCCAGCCGGCATAAACAGGGCCCGGCGTTTTTCAGTGTAGCCCAGTGAGGCGTGGCTGCCTCGCTCATCAAGGTAATAGGCCTCGGTTTCGATAATACGTGCCGCCAGCCAGTATGCCCCGTTCGGGGTCTGTACCCGGCGACGGATGACCTTCCCCAGCAGGCCCTGAGCCACGCGGCAGGCGTCGTTCTGAAAAAAATCGGCCATTAACTGCATTTT
>DRLE01000114.1 GCA_011051475.1 Gammaproteobacteria bacterium | reverse complement strand
GCGGGTGGTCAGGTTCGTAATGGATGGTCACCGACTCCAGTTCGACGATTGCTTTATGCAGTTTTTCAACGAGACTGTCGATCTGCTTGTGTGCTTCGACGATATTGGTTTCGGCAATGCCTAGTTCAATACTGGCAAAATAAACACTGCCCGATTTGCGAACCGTCAGGCGTTTGATCTGTGTTACACCGGGTTCGGCAATCACCAGGTCGTGAACTTTTTTTGTCAGCCCGGTATCCGCGGCATCCAGTAACGAAAATACGGATTCCTTGAGGACGTCAAAAGCGCCCTGGAATATCATGACGATAATAATAATGACAGCGATTTCCTGCGCATAAGGTATGGCAAAATGATGCGCAACCAGGCCGGAGATGACAATAAGGCCGGCGCCGATATCGCCCAGCCAGTTAATGGCGTCCGCCCTGACGCCGGGCGAGTTAAGCCGCTTCGCTGCCCTGAGTTCGGCATAATAAAATACGCCCTGAACCAGCAGTATTGCCGCGATAAAGCCCACGGTTGTCCAGACAGCTTCAGGGGTATGAATGCCCTGGTCGAAAAAGACCGAACGTATGATTTCGTAGCCGGCAAACAGAATACCCAGTCCGCCCGCCAGTGCCGCCATGTCCTCGAGCTTGTGCAGGCCATACGGAAAGCGCGCGGACTTGTGCGCGGCAAAACGCAGCGCCAGCAGTATCAGCAGCGCGCCAAAAACATCGGAAATGGAATGGATGCCGTCGGCGGTAACCAGGGTTGACTCCATAACAACGCCCCAGCCTATTTTGGCAGCCGCCAGGGCGGTATTGAGCATGGTCGAGGCAAACAGCCAGCGTTGCCTTTCGTCAGACGGTTTTATATGAGTCAGCATCAGGTGCGTGTTAATCAGCTTGTGATTCCGGCCTGTATAAGCAGATGCAAAGGGCCGCAGGAAACGGCTTTCATTCTGCAAGCCAGCCGGCTATGGTTTTACGATCAGGTACACCACCTGCATGGACAACCTTGCCATCAATCACGACACCGGGCGTGCTCATAACGCCGTAAGCCATAATATCACCGATGTCCTCGACCTTCTCAAGCTCGACTTCAACGCCGGCTTCTTTTGCCGCTTCATCGATCAGTTTTAATGTGGTTTTGCAGTTGGCGCAGCCACTGCCCAGTACTTTAATGTTTTTCATATTTGTTCCTCATGGTTTAGATTCATGTGGTGACTTTTCAGTGTTAAATTGTTCGCAATGACAAAGGATTAGCAACAGCTCTGTCCGCTCGATGTAGGCGTGCAACAGCAGCTTTCTTCGGTTTCCGGTTCTTTTTCCGGCGTTGCAAGCTGTGCCTTTTCATCGAATGCGGCATCAAGCTTTTGCGAAGCTTCGTCGCGGATGTGCCGGGCGATTTCGATGACGGCATCGATCTGGTGTTCGGGTACGCCGGCATTGCGCAGGCGCTCAAGCTGGCACAGGCCCATGTCAGGGTGCCTGGAAGCAATGCCCGATGCCAGGGAAATCATGGCAACGATGGAGGAATGTAACTGGGGTTGATCGGTCATAATAAACTCCGTATCAGTGATAATTAAACAGTTTCAGGTAATGAGGTTGAATGTCCAGCCAACCAGGGTAAAGGCAACGGCAAGCACGGACGCATAAATCGCCAGCGCCGGCCAGCGGATGACTTTTCGCAGGATAAGCATTTCCGGCAGTGACAGCGCGGCGATACTCATCATCAGCGCGAGGGTGGTGCCGATGGCAACGCCCTTGCCGAGCATGGCTTCGGCCAGCGGAATCACGCCGGTGGCGTTGGAGTATAGCGGTACGCCGAGGATAACAGCGCCGGGCACGGCCAGCCAGTTGTCCTTGCCGCCCAGGTGTTCCACCACCCAGGCTTCGGGCACATAACCGTGAAACAGCGCGCCCAGAGCAACACCGGCAAATACCCATTTCCAGATGCGGCCGACAATTTCCTTGACCTCGCCAATGGCAAAGCGATGGCGACCGGGCAGCGAGGTGTCAACCTCGACGCTCGGGGTTTCACCCATATGGATTTTCCAGACATAGTCTTCTACCCAGCGCTCCGGTTTGAAGCGTTCCATGACCACACCGCCCACATAGGCGACAACAAGCCCGGCACCGATATAGAGTGCGGCCAGCTGCCAGCCGAGAATGCCGACCAGGATCACGGCGGCGACTTCATTGATCATCGGGCTGGCAATCAAAAAGGAGAAGGTCACGCCCAGCGGTATGCCGGCCTCGACAAAGCCGATAAACAGCGGTACCGACGAGCAGGAACAGAACGGCGTGACTGCGCCCAGAATAATCGCCAGCGTGCGCGCCAGCCATTTGGGTTTGCCACGAACGTATTCTCGCACCCGCTCGGGGCTGAGTATGGCGCGCAGCAGACCCATAATGTAAATAATAATGAACAGCAGAAAGAAGATCTTTGTGGTGTCCATCACAAAGAAGTGCAGGGCTGCACCGGCATGGCTGGCCGGGTCCAGGCCCAGCCACTGGTAAACCAGCAATGTGGCGAATGCATCAAACATTGTATTCCTCGTTAATTTCCCGCGTTCTTTGGGAAGATAAAAAGTGTGTATTTATTAGTGAGACGAATCAGTGCTGAAAAAGATGCAGACTTTACTTTGTGTTTGCGCCTACAACCGGCCAAGTGTCCCTTCAAGTATTGTCGCGGCCGAAACCGTATTGTAAATCGTGCCGAATTTCCTGATGTTTTCATGCAGAAGCGCCAGCTTGCGGTCGTTCTCGTCGGTATCAATAATAATCCGGTAATCGATCCGCGACATTTTCGGCGGTGAATCCTGGCGCTCGCCATGCACCTCGACGCTAACGCCGCGATAATCAAAATGGATAATCGGTGAAACCCGCTCGATATTTTTCAGAATACAGGCGGCAAGCGATGCAAGCAGCAGTTCGGCCGGATTAAAGGCGTCCGGCCTGCCATTGATATCGGTATCCATGATGATTTCAGCCTGTTTGCAGTTGGCCACGCTGCCATGCGCGTCCCTGCGCCTGGCGGTGATTTTATATTCGAGCATAGGGTTTACCTGCGTTATTAAGGAGGCGGTGTCAGGTCGCGGATTCAGGTGGATGCACGATACTGACACTCGCCAGCAGTTCATCCCGGCCTGACGCTGCACCTTGTTTACTATTCTGTCAGTTGCTTACGGGTCATTATAATATCGGTTTGTTTCCAGCCCTTTTTGTCGGCCAGTGGCTTGTATGTCCAGCGGTAGAGCAATGTGGCCTTGATACTGACCGGGCCGGAGTCGCTGGTTTTAAAGTGGTAAACCGAGTGGTCGGTATCACCCGGCCAGATGCGGGTATCAAACAGAATATGGTCGGCATTGAACCCTCCGGCGGGCACCATGCCGGTTTTGGTGGCAAAGGGACGGGCAAACATTTTTCCGGGGTGGCCGGCATAATCGCCAGGCTTGCCACCTTTTCCGGACAGTGGTGGCAGGGTCTCTTTCCTGCCTCCGGTATGTGTCAGCGGTTTCCCCTGGCTGTCGGTGGCTTCAACGACCAGGATAATATTGCGCAGGGTGGCGCCGCCGGGAATGGTGTGACCGGCGCCGACATTGGTCACATCGGCCTCGACGGTTACCGTGTTACCTGAGTGTTTGGCATGCAGTTCAAGTGTGGCGGCCTTTTTTACCATAGCGGGATCATGGCCGCCATGAAACAGATGCTGGTGGATGCTGGAAGCAGGGCGTACCTTGCCGCCCAGCGCAATCGGTCTGTCCTTGCCACCGGTGGGCATATGGCATTCCTGGCACTGTTTGGTCACCTTGCCGGCATCGTAGGATTTTTTCCAGTCGGCGTAGGTGCTCAATGACAGCAGATGCTCCTGGTTGAGGTGGCACATGGCGCAGAACTCGGATTTTGTATGAATCGGCGACAGCATGGTTTTATGTACAGGCGATTTGGCATCGCCAAGCGGGCCATACTTGGTGTCGCCCCGCGCTCGTGTTACCGTGCGGGTAATATCGGTATCGTAACGGCCGCTTTTTTCATCATAAATAAGCTTTACATCACTCACGGTATGGCAATAATCGCAGGAAATACCCTTGGAGCCGCCATCGATCGCAGCCTTGAGATCAACCTCGTGGCCGGCGTCCAGCACTTTGTCCGGCGTGTGGCAGTTGGCGCAATCGCCGGGTTCGTTCGGGTGCAGCCCCTTGTAGCCAAAACCGTCAAATTCGCCTTTGGCATTGGTGGCAAAATAGAATTGCTGAAAAACCTTGTCATGCGGCGTTTTGCCCATCATTGACTGGCTGTATTCCTTGAGTTTTTCCTGATGGCAGCCGCCGCAGTACTGATTGTCCTTGTATTCATAATTCGGGTCATCGACAGGTGTTGCATTGGCTTGCAGAGACACGAGGCTGATGATGGCCATCAGTAATGCGGTGAAAAAGGCTTGTTTGTGCATGAGAATTACCCGATTGTTAGTGTTCTTTGTAGTGAAGACGAACGAGAGGGCAAAAGGATGCGTTTTGCATATAGCGGGGTCGGAGTCAGGCCGGGACAAATGACAGGAAAATAGCAATATATTCTATCGGCCTGACTCCGACCCCTTCGGGCTAGCAGCAGTCGCTATCCTTGCCTGTGTAGCAGCAGACATTGCCAGTCTCGTCAAAATTCACCTTGCACAGTTCGACCAGCTCGGACTTGAGGCGTTTGCGGGCGCGCTGCACGCGTGATTTGGCGCCGGCAAGCGACAAACCCTTGTCCTCGGCGAAGCGCGCCTGCAATTCCCCTTCCAGGTCGCAGCGCTCAATGGCTTCGCGATCTTCCTTGTCCAGTCGGGCCAGTGCTTTTGGCAGGCAGGCATCGAGTGTGGTAATAGCCGGTATCTCCTCGATTTCGTCGGGGATGTCTTCCGCCGGTTCGCCGGATCTATTTCTGGCTGCATAGCTGCGTGACTGGTCGATGAGCTGGTTGCGGGCGACGCGAAACAGCCAGGCGCGCGGATTCTCCAGTGAGCAGAATTTTGCGCCTTCGGTCATTGCCCGCAGAAAGGTCTCCTGCAGGATGTCTTCGGCCTGCGCCACGCTGCCGGCCTGCTTTGTCAAAAAACCACGCAGTTCGGCTTCGTGTTTCCCCCAGGCATTGACGACGCAATTGTATTTCATTGCGCAATATTACATGACTCAGTGATGAGAATGCAGATGAACATCGGGCGGGCAGCATTCCGCATGCGGCACGATTCCCTCGCGGGATTCATACCAGCCGCGTGTACGGTTGACCACGGAGACCGCCAGCAGCATGACCGGTACTTCGATAAGCACGCCCACCACGGTGGCCAGGGCGGCGCCGGACTGAAAACCGAACAGGGAGATGGCCGTGGCCACGGCCAGTTCAAAAAAGTTACTGGCGCCGATGAGGGCGGATGGCCCGGCGACGCAGTGCGGTGAGCGCACGGCCCGGTTCAGCAGATAGGCCAGTCCCGAGTTGAAGAACACCTGTATCAGAATAGGCACCGACAGCAGCACGATGATTAACGGCTGCGCAATAATCTGTTCGCCCTGAAAGCCGAACAGCAGCACCAGGGTTGCCAGCAGGGCCAGCAGTGAAACCGGGTGCATGATATCGAGCACGCGTTGCAGGCGGGCATAACCGTGTTCGTGTTTGAGCAGAGCGCTGCGCCACAGATTAGCAATAGCCAGTGGAATAACAATATACACAAGCACCGACAGCAGCAGGGTATCCCAGGGCACGGTAATGGCCGACAGGCCCAGCAGCAGGCCGACAATGGGGGCAAAGGCGAAGATCATAATGACATCGTTCAGCGCCACCTGCGACAGGGTGAAATGCGGTTCGCCCTCGGACAGGTTGCTCCAGACAAACACCATGGCGGTGCAGGGCGCGGCGGCAAGAATAATCAGGCCGGCGATATAGCTGTCGATCTGATCGGCCGGCAGCCAGGGTTTGAACAGCATGCCGATAAACAGCCAGGCCAGCAGCGCCATGGAAAAAGGCTTGACCGCCCAGTTGACGAACAGGGTAACGCTGACGCCGCGCCAGTGCTGGGTAACGCCCTTGAGTGCGCGCAAATCAATTTTCAGCAGCATGGGAATAATCATTAACCAGACAAGAATGGCAACCGGCAGATTGACCTTTGAGATTTCCAGTGCGCCAATGGCATGGAAAGCGTTGCTGAAAAAATGGCCGAGGCTAATGCCGATAATAATGCAGAGAAAAACCCAGACGGTCAGATAGCGCTCGAATACGCCCATGGCGGCGCCGGCGGATTTTTTTGCGGTGGTTTCACATTGTGCTGACATGATTAATCCCTGGTGGTTGCGTTTTCGTAACGCGAAAGCAGGTCCTGAACGCGCTGTTTGATATCGTCACGACTGGCGCGGAACTGGTCCATAATCTCTTCTTCCGTGCCGGTGGCTTTGGCCGGATCTTCCAGCGGCCAGTGTTCTTTTTTTGTGCCGGGCGGCAGTACCGGGCAGTGCTCGTCGGCGTGACCGCAGACGGTAACCACCAGATCGGCGTCATCCAGCATCTGGTCGGTGACTTTGGTGGATTCCTGTCCGGATATATCAACGCCGGCTTCTTTCATCACCGCGATAGCGCGCGGGTTCTTGCCATGGGTTTCAATACCGGCCGACTGGATTTTGAAGCGGTCACCGCCGAAATGTTTTGCCCAGCCTTCAGCCATTTGTGAACGGCAGGAGTTGCCGGTGCATAAAAACAATATAGTAAAGGGTTTGTTCATAATAATAATCTCTAATTTGTAGGAGTGGACAATTCCGCGAGCAGCAGTAGGCACGCATAAGGCTTTGCCGTTGCGGGCGGTGATTGCCGGCAACGCTATTGCTTATGCCGGCCTACAAAATTATCAGGCGCAACACGCCTTGCCCGGCCTGTCGGCCATGTTCTCGAGTATTCTTCTGTCAGAAACAAAAGGCTCGGTATCACGCACGCCATCGAGCGTGGTCTGCAGAATTTGCAGCGCCCAGCCCTGCAGGTCGGGATTGATGCGGTAGTTCATCCAGGTGCCGTCACGGCGGGCGACCAGTACGCCGGCTTCACGCAGGTGCGCGAGGTGGCGGGATATCTTGGGCTGGGACAGGTTAAGGGCATGCGTCAGTTCGCAAACGCACAGTTCGCCCTCGGCCTGCATCAACAGCAGGCAGCGCAGGCGGGTGCTGTCGGCCAGCATCTTGAAAAAGGTATCGGTTTCATTCAGCATGGGCGCAAATATACGCCTGAACATATATATGGTCAAGCGTATGTTTCACTCCTATCCGCCGACTTCAGAGTTGGTGGAAGTACGCTGCTTTTACGGAAAGGCGGGCTATCAGTTTTTCACCGGGTTTTTAGCCGGGCTATTCGATACATGCCGTTTCGTGGCCAGACTGTAGATTTTCAGCAGGTCTTCTTCATCGATATCGACATAGGTTTCGATCTGGCTCAG
>DRLE01000113.1 GCA_011051475.1 Gammaproteobacteria bacterium | reverse complement strand
TCGAACACGGTCTGGATGACCAGTATATCGGTCGTCTTGAGTCCCCGGTGCGCGAAGGTATCTGGTATTTCGAGCTCAACGGTGATGGCTGGAAACTGGAACAGCGCACGCGCGTGGAAGCGCTTACCCGCCTCGAACTAACGCCATCGTCCTGGGCAAGCTCTGATTAATAGTGATTTTGTCATCCTGAGCGCAGCCGAAGGATCTTTCGCCTCTGTGTAATCAATGACTTACGGAGTTTAGGGTTTTTCGCTAACGGCGCCTGCGTTACCCTAATACCGTCCATTCATGGACATATCGATTCCACTTCGTTCCGCTCAAAATGACATTAAGCAGATATTTCCCGGAAAAAATGTCCTGGAAATGCCGTTCTAAAAAAAAGCGTCCATACGGACGCTTTTTTTCTGCAAAGCCGAAAAGTCTTTCATTTTTCGTTTTTCATTTTTCGCTGCACCTGCGGTGCCTCGTTCCTGTTCACCTTTTTTATCACCACCTTGTTACGTCCGGTCTCTTTCGCCAGGTAAAGCGCCTCGTCGGCTTTCTGTAACAGCAGCTGGTCGAGCTTGTCGGCACTTTTCTGCAGCTGCTTGCTGTCGGTCAGGCCGTTCTGGTACTTGATCTGGCTGAGCGAGGCAATGCCGATGGAAACCGTTGTGCTCAGGGTCCTGTCATTGAAAATCAGCTTCTGGTCGGCAACCAGCTGGCGGATGCGTTCGGCAATTTCGTGGGCGATCTGTATGCCGGTATCGGGCAGAATAATGGCGAATTCCTCACCGCCGTAACGGGCGATAATATCGCTGGAGCGTACCTGCTCGCCCATCAGGGTGACCAGGCGAACCAGTACCGCGTCACCAACCTGGTGGCCGTGGCTGTCATTGATCTGCTTGAAGTGATCTACGTCCAGGAACAGGCAGACCAGGTCGGTGTGGTTGCGCAGGCAGCGGCTGATTTCATGCTTCAGGCGTTCATCAAAGTAGCGCCGGTTGTAGGCGCTGGTAAGGCCGTCCTGGTAACCCATTTCCAGCGTGCGCTGGCGGTTGATGCAGTTTTCGATGGAGATGGCGATCATTGCCGCCAGTCGTTGCAGGAAGGTAGTGGCGTAATCCTGGCTGTAGCGATTTTCATCGGTGCTTAAAAGAAACTGTATGCCGATAACACGGTCGCCGCGTTTCAGCGGCAGCAGCGCGCCGGATTTGTAGGCGTGGGCATCGTCCAGGCCGATAAGGGCGGCGTACTTGCTGACCACATGCTGGCCGAGCATGGGCTTGTCGGGGATAACATCGATAAACTGCTGGCAGCTGTCGACATCAAGAAAGCTGAGGCCGGGATAACTGTGCTGGTAGCTTTCGGTGAGCAGGCGTTCATGCTCGTGGTACTGGTCGACGATACAAAGACGGATATCATCGACCCGGAACTTCTTCTGCTCCTGTAGCAGTAACTGGAACAGTTCTTCCGGGCCCTGGGCTGCAACCACGGACAAGGAGAAATCGTCGAACGAGCTCTGCGTTTTTTCATTTCGCCGGGCTTCATTGAGCATACGATCCAGGCGTTCACGCAGTTGCCGGTTTTCTTCGAGTCGTTTCTCTTCCATGACGCTCTTTATAACACAGTCCGCGCCGTTTTTTTAATGATATTTTCGCCTCTTGTGAATGATCTGCTGACGGTGCTGGCTGTCGCTACAATCAGTGCCTGAAATGGCGCATACCGGTAAAGACCATGGCCATATTATGTTCGTCGGCGGCAGCGATGACTTCCTCGTCGCGCATGGAACCACCGGGCTGAATCACCGCGACAATGCCGGCTTCGTGGGCGGCATCGATGCCATCACGGAAGGGGAAGAAGGCATCCGAGGCCATTACCGATCCGGGTACTTCCAGACCGGCATGTTCGGCCTTGATGCCGGCGATACGCGCGCTGTTGATGCGGCTCATCTGGCCGGCGCCGACGCCGATGGTCATATTGTTCTTGCCGTAGACTATCGCATTGGATTTGACGAACTTCGCCACCTTCCAGCTGAACAGCAGGTCGTTCATTTCCTGCTCGCTGGGCTGGCGTTGAGTGACCACCTTCAGTTCGTTATACAGCAGCAGGTCGGCATCCTGTACCAGCAGGCCGCCATTGACGCGCTTGAAGTCAAGGCGTTGCTGCGCCTCGCCCCATTCACCGCATTCCAGCAGGCGCACGTTTTTCTTTTCGGCCACCGCGGCCAGCGCCGCTTCGCTGACTTTCGGTGCGATAATGACTTCCACGAACTGGCGCTCGACAATGGCTTTTGCGGTCTCGCCATCGAGTTCGCGGTTGAAGGCGATAATGCCGCCGAAGGCGGATTCCGGGTCGGTGCTGTAGGCGGCATCATAGGCATCCATAATGCTGTCCTGGATGGAAACGCCGCAGGGGTTGGCGTGCTTGACGATAACGCAGGCCGGTTCCTCGAACTGTTTGACACACTCCAGCGCGGCATCGGTATCGCCGATATTGTTATACGACAGTTCCTTGCCCTGCAACTGGCGGGCAGTGGCGATACTGGCCTCGGCCGGGGTTTTTTCGGTGTAGAAGGCAGCACTCTGGTGCGGGTTTTCGCCATAGCGCATTTCCTGGGCCTTGTTGAACTGCAGGTTGATGGTACGCGGCAGTTCTTCCATGCCGCCATCGGCTTTAACCCGGCCAAGATAGTTGGCGATCATGCCGTCATAGCTGGCGGTATGTTCAAAGGCCTTTACCGCGAGGTCGAAACGGGTGGCGTCGCTGACAACGCCGTCATTGTCATTGAGTTCCTGCAGTACACGGCCATAGTCTTCCGGCTCGACAATAATGCTGACATAGGCGTGATTCTTGGCGCTGGCGCGGACCATGGCCGGGCCGCCGATATCGATGTTTTCAATGGCGTCTTCCAGACTGCAGCCTTCCTTTGCCACGGTGGCTTCAAAGGGGTAGAGGTTAACCACGATCAGGTCGATAGGGTCGATGCCGTTGACCTTCATGACACTGTCATCAATACCGCGGCGGCCGAGAATACCGCCGTGAATCTTCGGGTGCAGCGTCTTGACGCGGCCGTCCATGATTTCAGGAAAGCCCGTGTACTGGGAGACTTCCATGACCGGAATCATATTGTCCACCAGCAGCCTGGCGGTGCCGCCGGTGGAGAGAATCTCGACACCCCGTTCACTCAGGGCGCGGGCAAAGTCAACAATGCCGGTTTTGTCGGAAACACTGATAAGGGCGCGTCGTACGGGGCGGGAGCTTGCGTCGGTCATTTAAGTAGCCTTCTACGGTTTTGCTAAAGGCGGGAATTATACCTGACGGGTGGATTTTTTGACACTGGAAGGGTGGGGAGGTGTGATTGAAAAGCTGAACCGCAGAGGCGCAAAGAAAAGCGTTTTTTTAGCCAGGCCGCAGATAGAGTCCGCACCTGCCATTAGATAAAATCTAAAAACTTTCTGCCGCAAAGAACGCAAAAGGCGCGAAAAAAAATCTCTTTTTGCGTTTTTCTTTGCGTCTTTTGCGTTCTTTGCGGCCAAATGCTTTGATGCTTTTCTCTGCGGTTCAGCCTTTAAGCTTTATTTATGCAGATTGTAGGTGCGCAGTTTCTTGCGCAGGGTACCGCGGTTTAGCCCCAGCATCTGCGCGGCGCGGCTCTGGTTGCCCTTGGTGTGCTCCAGTATGGCCTCGAACAGGGGTTGTTCTATCTGCTTTAATACAAGGTCATAAAGGTCGTTCGGCTGGGTGCCATCGAGCTCAAAAAGGTAGCGGCGTATGGAATGTTTTACCGCGTGGCTGAGTTGTGAAATTTCCTGTTTATTGTTGTCCCTGTCCTGTTCTAGCATGTCATCTGGGCTCATGTTTTTAAATGCCTGTACTGTTGTCTGCCTGGAGATTCTCTAGGCGGCCAACAGGGTTGGTTGTGTCATAAAAAAATCTTTCACCAGTCGATACTGCTGCTGGCTGTCATCTATCTGGTTTATGCTTTTTCTGAATATCTCTGCCTGCTCAGGCGGACACCAGCGTTTCAGGTACCAGCCGATGTGTTTGCGTGCGATACGAACACCGGACGGCTCACCGTAGAAATTATACAAGTTTTTCAGGTGCTGGCTAACAATATCGGCAATTTCCCCGTTGTCCGGTAATGCCGGCAGCCTGCCGGTTTCGAGGAAGTGTTTTATCCGCGTGAAAATCCACGGGTCACCCTGGGCGCCACGGCCGATCATCAGGGCATCGGCGCCGGTCTGCGCCAGAACATCACGGGCTTTCTGCGGGCCGGTAATATCACCGTTAGCGATAACCGGGATGCTGCTGACGGCCTTGACCGCGGCGATGGTTTCATACTCGGCCTCGCCGCGATAGGCATCGGCGCGGGTGCGCCCATGCACGGTCAGGGCTCGTATGCCGCAGTCCTGCGCAATGCGGGCAATGCTGACGGCATTACGATTATGCCGGTCCCAGCCGGTGCGGATTTTCAGGGTGACCGGCACCTCGACAGCGCTGACCACGGCCTGCAGGATATCGGCAACCAGTGTCTCGTTTTTCAGCAGGGCCGAGCCTGCCTGCACATTGCACACTTTCTTCGCCGGGCAGCCCATATTGATATCGATAATCTGTGCTCCCCGGCTGGCGTTAAAACGGGCAGCTTCCGCCATCTGCAGGGGGTCGGTGCCGGCAATCTGTACGCTGCGTATGCCGGCTTCACCCTCATGGTTGAGGCGAAGCCGGGTTTTTTTCGAGCGCCACAGGTGTTTCTGCGAGGTCACCATCTCGGACACGCACAGGTCTGCGCCCAGCTGGTAGCACAGGTTTCTGAACGGGCGGTCGGTAATCCCGGCCATAGGGGCGAGGATAACGGCATTGCTGAACGCGTAGGGGCCAATTTTCATAACGGGGTATTTTGCCAGATTATGCCGCTTTTGCCTTATAAAAAATCAAACTCATAGGTAACGGCCTGTTTGCCCGGATCCTGAATTTCCATGCTGATAGATGCGGTATCGCCCGGCCTGATGGGTTCGGCGGGTTTCGAGCCCAGGTATTCCTCCGGCGAGAAGCGCCTTGCGGCCACCGGCTGGCCCCGAGCATCGGAGAAAGCTACCTGCATCAGCGGCCACGGCTGGCTGAAGTCACTGGTGTTCTGTATGGTCAGTTCCACCTTGAGTGCCTGTTTGTTCCCGGGATGGCTGTAGACATTGCGGCTGCGCAGTTCGATGCGGGAGCTGTCACGCAAAACCAGCTGGCTGCAGTCATACTGCAGGCAGGTTTCCATCAGGGCATCACGTATTTCCGGCAGGCGACTGATCGCTTCACGATTGAACCAGATGTATTCCAGGAACAATGTCGCTGTTAGCAGAATAATGCCCAGGCTCCATAGCAGCGTGGGCAGCCAGGAACGATTCCCCTCGCTTTCGCGGATATGGTCGGGAACGACATGGGTCAGTGTTTTGTTATGTTCCTCATCGAAAAGGTCGTAACTGTCCTCATTGTCATCTTCTTCTGCCGGGCTGTCTTCGTCAGGGGCCTCCTTGCCATCGGCCATGGCGGTCTGGCGTTCATATTCATCGGCTGAAAGGCGCTCGAGTTCTTCATTATGCTCGATTTCAGTATCTTCAGTTTCCGTCAGCTCCACTTCGTGAGCATTGAACACCTCCTTGCAAACGCCACAACGCACATATCCCTCTGCCATATTGAGCTGGGTTTCCGTGATGCGAAAACGGGTGTGGCAATGTGGGCACTGTGTCTGCATAAAAAATGAAATTTTAAGGAAGTTTTGAGTTTTAGGTTCTAAGGAACCTCTGAATTAATGTCATTTTGAGCGGAACGAAGTGAAGTCGAAAAATCTTATGCTCCGTAACTCATTGATCGCACAGTAGTAAAAGATCCTTCGACTTCGCTACGCTGCGCTCAGGATGACAAAGTCGTTATTAATCAGAGGTTCCCTAAG
>DRLE01000112.1 GCA_011051475.1 Gammaproteobacteria bacterium | reverse complement strand
GCAGCTCGTCGCTGCTGTATTCCCTTTCCAGGTGCAATACCTTGTTCTGCACGTCCTTTTCATTGGTCACCATAATCGCCAGCACGCGCTTTTCCGGCAGCGGCAGAAACTCGATATGGCGCAAACGGGCATTGGTCTGCTTGGGTACACTGACAATACCGGCCATGCGGGTCATTTCCGAGACCAGAGTCGAGGCCTGCGCCACCAGCTCGTTCATCTCCAGGTCGGGATCGAGTTGCTGCTGCAGACGGCTGACCATGGCATCATCAATCGGCTGCACTTCCAGCAGGTTCTCCACGAACAGGCGCAGGCCCTCTTCCGTCGGCACACGCCCGGCCGAGGTATGCGGCGCCATCACCAGGCCCTGTTTCTCCAGCCCGGCCATCACATTGCGGATGGTGGCCGGACTGACATCCAGCCCGGCATCCTGCGCCAGCTGCTTCGAACCGACCGGCTGGCCGTCTTCAATATAGCTGGCGACCAGCTGCTTCAGCAGGATAGCGGCTCGCTCGTTGAGTACGAAGTGTTTGTTCAAGCTGGGTTTGTTCACGCTGGGGATTATTTCTTCAACCGGGTTACAGACTGTTTTTAGCACTCAAATGCACGGAGTGCCAAAAAACGGGATTATGGTTGTAATGTGCTGGCGGGTCAAGAAAAAACAAGGGGAATTAGTTTTTTCACCACAGAGGACACAGAGGTCACAGAGTTTTAATGCTGTCGTCCTGAGCGCAACGCAGTGTAGCCGAAGGATCTTGTGCTACCGGATATTCAGATTCAACAGGTTGTTCAGCTATTTTAACGATTTACTCTGGATAGCAATATCAACAAACAACTCTGTGACCTCTGTGTCCTCTGTGGTGAAAAAATATCTATTATTTACCGCCACTCGATAGCGTATAATGCGCGCTTTACCCGACCCGCACCCACGCTACAGATGACCGATAGTCCCACTTCACATCAAGCCAGCCGCATTCGCGAGATTCCCTACAATTACACCTCGTATTCCGACCGTGAAATTGTTATCCGCTTTCTTGGCGAGGACAGCTGGAAACTGATCGAGAAGCTGCGCGGTTCACGCCGTACCGGGCATTCGGCGCGCATGTTGTTCGAGGTGCTTGGCGATATGTGGGTGATCAAGCGCAATCCCTATGTCAAAGATGATCTGATCAGTAATCCCAGGCGCCGCGAGGCCCTGATCAACGCGCTCAGGCACCGCCTGCACCAGGTCGAGCAGCGCGCCAATGGCAACAAGGATGCACTGACACTGCACGCCAACTGCCTGCAGGCCATTCAGGCTTTTGAAGAGGGGCTGTCGAACCAGGCCCGCCTGCGTGTCAGGACCCGCAAGGTGCTGGGCAGGATTACCTCGAAAAACAATATCGACTTCAGCGGCCTGGCGCGGGTATCGCACGCCACCGATGCCACCGACTGGCGCATTGCCATGCCCTTCGTGGTGATCAAGCCCGATACCGAACAGGAAGTCGCGGCCATTGTGCGCGCCTGTATCGAACTGGGACTGACCATTATTCCGCGCGGCGGCGGCACCGGTTATACCGGCGGCGCCATTCCGCTGCACGCCAGTACCGCGGTCATCAATACCGAAAAGCTGGAGCAGTTGAGCCGGATCAGTCTCACCGAAATACCCGGTGTGGCTGAAAAGCAGGCCGTGGTCGAATGCGGCGCCGGGGTGATTACCCGCCGCGTTTCCGATCTGGCCGAGGAGAACGGCTATGCCTTTGCCGTCGATCCCACCTCGCAGGACGCCTCCACCATCGGCGGCAATATCGCCATGAACGCCGGCGGCAAAAAGGCGGTGATCTGGGGTACGGCGCTGGACAATCTGGTGTCCTGGCGCATGGTCACGCCCGACGGCCTGTGGATGGAGGTCGAACGCCTGAACCATAACCTGGGCAAGATCCACGATCAGGAAAGTGTCGAATTTAAAATCAGTCGCTATCAGGTCGACGGCAAAACACCTGCGGGAGAACCTGAAATCCTGCGCATGCCCGGCAGCGCTTTTCGCAAGGCCGGCCTGGGCAAGGATGTCACCGACAAGTTTCTCTCCGGCCTGCCCGGCATACAGAAGGAAGGCTGTGACGGCCTGATTACCTCGGGACGCTTCCTGCTGCACAGAATGCCCGAGCACAAGCGCACCCTCTGCCTGGAGTTTTTCGGCAGCGATATTGCCGAGGCCGTGCCCGCCGTGGTTGAGGTCAAGGACATGCTCGACGCCAATCCCGACGTCCTGCTGACCGGTCTGGAACACCTGGATGAGCGCTATATCAAGGCGGTGAAATACACCACCAAGGCCACCAATGTCGATGGCTCCCCCATCGGCCGTCCCAAGATGGTGCTGCTGGCCGATATTGCCTCGGATAAGGAGGAAAAGGTCGAACAGGCCGCCGAGGCGGTTATCGAGGCCAGCAAGAAACGCAATGCCCAGGGCTTTGTCGCGGTGAGCGCCGAGGCGCGCCGGCGCTTCTGGCTGGATCGCGCCCGCACCGCCGCCATTTCCGCGCACACCAATGCCTTCAAGATCAACGAGGACGTGGTCATCCCCCTGCCCCGACTGGCCGAATACAACCGCGGCATTGAAAGCATCAATATCCGCCAGGCAATCGGCAACAAGATAAAAATCTGTGATGCCATTCTCGACTATCTCGGCGGCGACCTCAGCGAGGCGCGCGAGGACGAGGAATACGATATCAGCGACGAGGCGAAGCAGATCCTGCGCACCAAGTGTGACACCGCCAGCGCCCTGATCGAGAAAACCCGGCAGCGCTGGCAGGCCATACTGGACAACCTGCAAACACCGGCAGAGGACGCCCGCGAACTGCTGTCGGAGGAAGAGCAAGGCCATATCCGTCCCGGCGACAAACTGATCGATCTGCTGCTTCGCCGCGACTGCGTTATTTCCTGGAAGAATGAAATCTACGCTTCACTCAGCGAGATTTTCTCGGGTCAGGATTTAAAGGCGGTGCGCGAGCGCTTCAAGAAAATTCACGCAAAGGTCCGCGACAGCAAGCTGTTCGTCGCCCTGCACATGCACGCCGGTGACGGCAATGTGCACACCAATATCCCGGTACATTCGGACAACTACGCCATGCTGCACGAGGCCGACCGCGTGGTCGACGAGATTATGGCGCTGGCGCAGTCACTCGACGGGGTGATTTCCGGCGAACACGGCATCGGCCTGACCAAGATACAGTACCTCGAAGCGGACAAGCTGCAGGCCTTTGTCGATTATAAAAACCGCGTCGACCCGGATCAGCATTTCAACAAAGGCAAGCTGATGTCCGCCGAGGGACTGGAACTGGCCTACACCCCCTCGCTGCGCCTGGTACAACAGGAAGCGATTATTCTCGAGGACAGCGAGCTGGGCGCGCTTAACGATGAAATCAAGAACTGCCTGCGCTGCGGCAAGTGCAAGACCCGCTGCATGACGCATATCCCGCGCGCCAACCTGTATTACTCACCGCGCGACAAGATTCTGGCCACCGGTCTGATGGTCGAAGCCTTTCTTTACGAGGAGCAGACCCGGCGCGGCGTTTCGCTGTCGCATTTCGATTCCATGAACGATATTGCCGACCATTGCACCACCTGCCACAAGTGCCTGGCGCCCTGCCCGGTCAATATCGATTTCGGCGATGTCTCCATTCACATGCGCCAGCTGCTGAGCAAGCACGGGCAGAAACGCGCCAGCCTGGCGACGAAGGCCGCGCTCACCTTTCTTAATGTTAAAGGTCCGCTGCCGGTGAAGGCATTGCGCACGGTACTGGCGCGCGGCGGCTTTGCCGCCATCAATACCGGGCATATGCTGGCGAAGAAAGCCGGCCTGCTGGGACGCAAAAACCGCATACCACCGAGCACCACGGGCGATACCGAGTTAAAGACCCAGATGGTCAATCTGGTGCGCAAGCCGGTGCG
>DRLE01000111.1 GCA_011051475.1 Gammaproteobacteria bacterium | reverse complement strand
GGTCGCATGGTGACGGTTTACGACCTGCCCGGTATCTACTCACTGGACGCCAGTTCCATCGATGAAGAAGTCACCCGCGATTATCTGCTGTCACGCGATGCCGACCTGATTATCAATGTGGTCGATGCGGCCAACCTCGAGCGCAACCTCTATCTCACCGCGCAGCTGCTGGAAATGGGCGTGCCGGTGGCGCTGGCACTGAATATGATGGACGTGGCGCGCAAGCGTGGTATCCACATCGATGCCGAAAAACTCGCCGAGGAGCTGGGCTGCCCGGTGATCCCGGTAGTCGCCATCAGCGGCGAGGGCCTGGACGAACTGAAACAGGAGATCCTGGCGATTACCGCCGGCGAGCACAGCGGCGGCTTTCGCCTGGCCCATGATGAAGTCGTCGAACAGGCCATTGCCGAACTCATGCCGCAGCTGGAAAAATGCAGCACCGCCAGCCGCGAAAACCTGCACTGGCTGGCGCTGAAACTGCTGGAAAGTGACCGCAGTGCCGAAAACCAGTGCGGCGCCGCCGTACTCGACGAGGTAGCCCGCTGGAAAAAAGCCATCGAGGAGCGCGCCGGCGAAGAAGCCGATATCCATATTGCCGACAGTCGCTTCAGCCATGCGCACGCGCTGGCGCAGAGCGTTATTCACGAAAAGGGCAAGCTCGGCAAGACCATTACCGACCGCATCGACAGTTTTGTGTTAAGCAAGGCCTTCGGCGTGCCGTTCTTCCTGCTGGTGATGTATCTGATGTTTATGTTCACCATCAATTTCGGCGGCGCCTTCGTCGATTTTTTCGATGGTATCGCCGGCGCCATTTTCGTCGACGGCTTCGGTGAAGTATTAAGCCGCATCGGCCTGCCCGACTTTCTACGCATTATTCTCGCCGACGGCCTCGGCGGCGGCATACAGATCGTTGCCACCTTTATCCCCATTATTACCGCGCTCTACCTGTTTCTCTCGGCGGTGGAAGACAGCGGCTATATGGCGCGCGCAGCCTTTGTCATGGACCGCTTTATGCGCAGCATCGGCCTGCCCGGCAAGGCCTTTGTGCCGCTGATCGTCGGTTTCGGCTGTAACGTGCCGGCGATTATGGCCACCCGCACCCTGGAAAACGAGCGCGAACGCAAGCTGACCATTCTGATGAACCCGTTTATGTCCTGCGGCGCGCGCCTGCCGGTTTACGCCCTGTTCGTTGCCGCCTTTTTCCCCAGTAACGGGCAGAACCTGGTCTTTGCCCTGTACCTGATCGGCATCAGCGTCGCCATCCTCACCGGCCTGCTGATGAAGCGCACCATACTCTCGGGGGAAAGCAGCGGCTTTATGATGGAGCTGCCGCCCTATCACACCCCCACCCTGAAGGGCATCGCCCTGCGCACCTGGGACAGGGTACGTCTGTTTATCAAGGAAGCCGGCCAGGTCATCGTGGTCATGGTGCTGGTCATCAATGTGCTCAATGCCATCGGCACCGACGGCAGCATCACCGAAGACGGTTCCAGCGACTCGGTGCTGTCGGTTATCAGCAAGAAAGCAACCCCGGTGTTTGCGCCCATGGGCATACAGGAAGAGAACTGGCCGGCCGTGCTGGGTATTATTTCCGGGGTACTGGCCAAGGAAGTCGTGGTCGGTACGCTCGATACCCTGTACACGCAGATGGCGCGGGAAGACGCCGGCCACCCCGACAATACCGAGTCCTTTGATTTCTGGCAGGCCATCGGCGCGGCGGCGGCCACGGTGCCGGAAAACCTGGCCGCCATTGGCGATGCCTTTACCGACCCGCTGCAGCTGGATGTGGGCAATATCGAATCACTGGAAGCGGCGGCCGCCGAGCAGGAGGTGGACAATGCCACCTTCGGCGCCATGCAGAAACGCTTCGACGGCCAGGCCGGGGCCTTTGCCTACCTGCTGTTCGTGCTGCTGTACTTTCCCTGCGTGGCCACCATTGGCGCGATTCGCCGCGAAGCCGGCCCGCGCTGGGCCCTGTTCGTCGCCCTGTGGACCACCACCGTGGCCTATATCACCGCCAGCGGCTTTTACCAGATCAGCACCTTTGCCGAGCACCCGGTTTTCTCCGCCAGCTGGCTGCTGGCCACCGCCATCTTTATTGTCGCCCTGATCCTCGGCCTGCGCCGCTGGGCGCATAAGGAAACACTGGCGCAGGGCGAAGCGGTGGAGTCGACCTGATGATTCTTTCCGATATCCGCGACTATCTCAAACAGCGCGGCCAGTGCACGCTCAGCGACATCGCCCTGCACTTTGATACCGATGCCGATGCCGTGCGCGGCATGCTGGACGTCTGGATCAGAAAAGGCAAGGTAGAAAAACGCCTGGCCACCGCCGCCTGCGGCAGCAGCTGCCAGTCATGCGACCCGGCGACAACCGAAGTTTATGTGTGGCTGGAAGGCGGTGATACAGCAAGGGGTGATATCGATATCAGTCCGCCGGATTATTGTGGGAAGCATTAAGGATTGTTTTTAACCACAGAGGACACAGAGGTTCACAGAGTTTTTATTTTTAAGGAACCTCTGATTAATAGCGATTTTGTCATCCTGAGCGCAGCGTAGCGAAGTCGAAGGATCTTTTACCACTGTGCAATCAACGAATTACGGAGTATAAGATTTTTCGGTAACTGCTCCAGCTTTACCCTAATACCGTCCATCCATGGACATATGCATTGCCCTGATAAGTTACATCCATGTAACGATCGGCTTCGCTCAGAATGACAAAACAGTGATTAGTCCAGGTGTCGCCACAGGGAGTGCTATAGCAGATAATTGATAGCAAAAAACAAAAAAGCTTTTCCTCTGTGAACCTCTATGTCCTCTGTGGTGAAAAAAAGCATCTACCCCAGCAACGCCTTCAACCCGTCCAGATGCGCCCTGCCCTTGTCTTCCGTGGCTTTTTCCTTTGACGCCTTGCCACCCAGCCATTCGATTTCATCCTCGGGCAGTTCTTCGAGAAAACGGCTGGGTTCGCAGACAATGCGCTCACCATAACGCTTGCGCGAGCGCGCCATGGTCATGGTCAGGCTTTTCTCGGCGCGGGTAATGCCGACATAGGCCAGGCGGCGCTCTTCTTCAATGGTGTCTTCCTGGATGCTGGTGGAATGCGGCAGCAGTTCTTCCTCGAAACCGACCAGGAACACATGCGGAAATTCCAGGCCCTTGGCCGCGTGCAGGGTCATCAGCTGCACCGCGTCCTGCTCCTTGTCGTCCTGGTTGCGCTGCAGGATATCCATCAGCGACAGCTGCGCCATCAGCTCGGCGACGCTGGCTTCCGAATCCTTCTTCTGCAGCCGCGCCAGCCAGTCCATCAGTTCCATCACGTTCTGCCAGCGCCGCTCGGCGGTTTCGATGTCCTTGCTCTGCTCGCGCAGCCAGCTTTCGTAGTTGATGTCATCGAGCAGCTGGCGGGTAATATCGGTGGCCAGCTCGTCCTCGGCGCGGTGCGCCAGGCGCAGCAGCCAGTCGCTGAAAATGTTCAGATTGGTGTAGGCGCTTTTCGACACCCTGCCCTCCAGGCCTACCTCGGTGCAGGCGGTCAGCATGCTGACGCCGCGTTTGCTGGCGTACTTGCCCAGTTTCTCCAGGGTGGCCGCGCCGATGCTGCGCCGCGGGGTATTGATAACGCGCAGGAATGCCGCATCATCATCGGGATTGACCAGCAGGCGCAGATAGGCAACGATGTCCTTGATTTCCGAACGTTCGAAAAAGGAAATACCGCCGCTGACCACATAGGGTATGCGCATGCTGCGCAGATAGGTTTCGAACACCCGCGCCTGGAAATTGCCGCGATACAAAATGGCGTAATCTTTGTATTTTGTCTGCCGCTGGATCTTGTGTGACTGCAGTTCGACGCAGACGCGCTCGGCCTCGTCCTCCTCGCTGTTGCACTGGATCATGCGCACCGGCTCGCCGGGACCCAGGTCGCTCCACAGTTTTTTCTCGTAGACGTGCGGGTTGTTTTTAATCAGCTCATTGGCCAGTTTCAGGATACGGCCGCTGGAGCGGTAGTTCTGCTCCAGCTTGATTACCTTCAGGCGCGGGAAATCTTTTGACAGCTGCACCAGGTTTTCCGGGCGCGCACCGCGCCAGCTGTAGATGGACTGGTCGTCATCACCCACCGCGGTCAGGCACTGGCGCCTGGCCGCCAGCAGCTTTACCAGCTCGTACTGCATGGTATTGGTGTCCTGGTATTCGTCCACCAGCAGGTAGTGGATGCGATCCTGCCAGCGCGCCAGAATGTCCTGGTTTTTACGAAACAGCTGCGCCGTCTGCAGGATCAGGTCATCCAGGTCAAAGGCATTATAGGCGTGCAGCTGGCGCTGGTACTGGCTGTAGAGTTTGGCAATGCCGAACTGGCGGTCATCCTCGGCGAACAGGGTGGCTTCCTCGGGCATAATGCCGTCGTTCTTCCACTGACTGATCTGGTAGTGCGCCGCTTCCGCTGCCTCCATGCCGCGCTCACCGGTCACTTTCAGCAACTCGGAGAGCACTGTAATACAGTCCGCCCCGGCAAACAGGGAGAAACCGGGCTTGTAGTCCAGCGCCGCGTATTCCTTCTGCAGGATATTCAGCGCCAGACGGTGAAAGGTGGAAACCCGCAGCCCCCGGCTGTTCTTCGCTCCGACCAGCTTCTTTACCCGGCTTTTCATTTCCTGCGCCGACTTGTTGGTAAAGGTGACCGCCGCAATCCGCGAGGGCGTAATACCGCACTCGCCGATCAGGTAGGCGATTTTCTCGGTAATCACGCGGGTCTTGCCACTACCGGCGCCGGCCAGCACCAACATGGGCTCGTCAATAATGCGCGAGGCCTCATGCTGCTGCGGGTTCAGCCCGGGGGAGGCGGATGCTGGACGGCTGGATGTCGGGGTATTCAAAACGTGGAATCGCTACGGGTCGGGTTACAGCTCAAGGCGGCTTATTCTACTTGAAGGCGAGCGAAAATAGTCTGCAGCCGGTCACTTTTTTCCGATTTCGGACTCGCCACCTGACAGCCTGTCACTGGCGATCAGCCGTGGTGACGGTTAGTATAGGCCCACACAGGCAATCAATCCAAACCATGACGAACCAGGGAACCTTGATGTATAAAGCTGCCAGATATACCGTTAATCTCAAACAGATAATCCTTTCCGCCCTGCTTCTGCTGGCACTTGCCGGCTGCGCCCAGCTGCAAAAGCAGGCCGAGGTAATGAAACCCACGGCAAAACTGACCGGCGCCCGCCTGGCCGGCATCAACTTTGACCAGGCAAAGCTGGTCTTCGACCTGGCCGTGGATAACCCGAACCCGGTCGCGCTGGAGCTTGCCGGCCTGGACTACAACTTTAAAATCGAAAACCAGTCACTGGTCAGCGGCACCAGCGCTAAGACCATGGCACTGAAAGCCGGCGGCACCAGCAGCATCTCCCTGCCGGTCACCCTGAAATTCGCCGACCTGAAAAAACTGCCGGGGGAAATATGGGGCAAGGACAGGCTGGCCTACCAGCTCGATACCACCTTTAATATCAACCTGCCGGTGATCGGCAACTACGCCATTCCCGTCAGCAAGAGCGGCGAGATTCCCGTACCCAGAATGCCGAAGGTCAAACTCAAGGATGTGAAGCTGAAAAACCTCGGCTTTAGCGGTGCCGACATCATCGCCCGCGTGGAGGTCGACAACCCCAATGCCTTCCAGCTGGGCATGAGTGATTTCAGCTACCAGCTCAATATCAACCAGCAGAAATGGGGCGCCGGCGCCATCAAACAGAAAAAGACCATTGCCGCGAAAAGCCGTGGCATTATCGAAGTCCCGCTCAGCCTGGACCTGCTCAGTATGGGCAGCAGTGCAGCGAAACTGCTGGCCGGTGACAAACCGCTGGATTATCGGCTGAAGGGCAGTATGAAAGTGGATACGGGGATTGATTTGATGAAGGATGTGGCGGTGCCGCTGGATATCAAGGGGCAGGTGCCTTTATTGAGGTAGTTTGTTTTTTTCTGCCTGGGTGGTGAGCTTTTGTTATCAATTGTGTTTCGCCTTGATGGTGAGTTATGGGCGGTTTTTTTAATTTTTTTGATGTTGATAGCTCGAGTTTCGCTCTGACAGCGACCTACTTTTCTTTCAACAGCGAAAGAAAAGTAGGCAAAAGAACGCCGCCACTGCAGGCTGCGCCCCCTTGCAAAAGCGGCAAGGGGGTACCCGCTGAACCGGGCCTTTTGATTTTGCAACGCGCCTGAACT
>DRLE01000110.1 GCA_011051475.1 Gammaproteobacteria bacterium | reverse complement strand
GTTGTTTGGCGAAGGGCAGAGCAATAGCAGCCCCTGAAAAAGCGCATTTTAACCAATTTACCAAGCCCCTGCAGATATTCGCATTAAAATCGCCTTCGGGCGGAACAATCAAATGCTTCGGTAATCTATACAGGCCATTGATATTGCTATAAAATAGGCGGATTATGCAGACGCAAGTGCCAGCTGGCCTGCCGGAGAGCGCGAACTTTGCGCGGCAGGTTGAATTAAACCGCACCATCGAGGGTGAATACCCTCTGCAGAAATTCACGCGACTGGGCGAATCCCTGGTCAGCAGTGAAGGTGAGGTCAGGGTGAAAATGGAGTTCGGTTACTCGGTCGGTTATGCCTGTTTCAAGGCAAAGGTGTCTGCAACATTGCTGGTGGAATGCCAGCGCTGTCTGCAACCGATGGAAATAGAGGTGTCAGGCCGTTTCAAGTTCGCGCTGGTTCACAGCGAAGACGAGTTTGAACTGTTACCTGAAGAATTTGAACCCTATTTGCTCGAAGGTGAGGAGCAGTCCATTATCGATCTGATCGAGGATGAACTGCTGCTTAGCCTGCCCATGGTGTACGCGCATGAAAATGCCTGTTCCGATTTCATGAGCCGGCAGCAGAAGGAAATAGAGGCCGAGAAAGAAGCAAGCCATCCGTTTGCCGCTTTGAAAGCCCTGAAAGCAGACAGCACAAAGACAAACAAAGATTAGTTATTAAGGCCTTTTTTATAAGGGGCATAAACCGTTAGGAGATTTCCGTGGCAGTTCAAAAGAGCAGAAAATCACGTTCAAAACGCGGCATGCGTCGTGCACACGATGCAGTTAGTGGCGCAACCTTATCTGTAGATCCAACTTCAGGTGAAACCCACTATCGTCATCATGTAACTGCTGACGGCTACTACAAGGGCCGTAAAGTCGTTAATACCGGCGACGCTTTCGAAGATTAATATAACAGTCACCACTGACTGCCGGTGTGCGAATGTGCCAGCAGTCAGTGGTGATTGCTGTTTATAGATGGCGACAATTGCACTCGATGCCATGGGTGGCGACTTCGGTCCAGAAGTCGTTCTCCCTGCTGCTGCACATGTAGCAAAAAAATTCCGCGATATTCATATCATTCTGGTTGGTGATGAGGCTGTGCTGCGCGAAAGCGCAAAAAAGCATCAGATCGACCTCGACAAGCATTTCGAAATCCAGCATGCCTCGGAAGTTGTCGAGATGCATGAAGACCCTCGTCATGCCGTGCGCAAGAAGAAAGACTCTTCCATGCGCGTGGCCATCGACATGGTCAAGGCCGGGCGTGCCCAGGCCGTGGTCAGCGCCGGTAATACCGGCGCGCTCATGGCCACCGCCAAGTTTGTGCTGAAGACCGTGCCCGGCATCGACCGTCCGGCTATCTGTACCACCATTCCTTCGGCCGGCGGCCATACCCACATGCTCGACCTGGGCGCCAATGTCGACTGTACCGCCGAGCAGCTGTTCCAGTTTGCCATTATGGGCTCGGTACTGGCCGAGGCCGTGGACAACACGCACAAGCCGAAGGTCGGTCTGCTGAACAACGGCTCGGAAGACAGCAAGGGTAATGCCCAGGTGAAAGCGGCCAACAAGCTGATCAAAACCGCGCCGGTCAACTATATCGGTTATGTCGAAGGCGATGATATCTATGGCGATCACGTCGACGTTGTGGTCTGTGACGGCTTTGTCGGCAATGTCTCGCTGAAGACCATGGAAGGTGTGGCAAAAATGATCGCTACCATGATGCGCGAGGAGTTCAGGCGCAATATCCTGACAAAACTGGCCGGTCTCGTGGCCTGGCCGGTGCTCAACCGTTTCAGAAAGCGGGTTGATCCGCGTCGCTATAACGGGGCTTCCATGCTTGGCCTTAGTGGCATTGTGGTTAAAAGTCACGGTGGCGCGGATGTGTTAAGTTATGCCAATGCGATTGAAATCGCCATGCTGGAAATCGAGAAGTCCGTACCCGACCATATTCGTGAGCGCATGGAGCCACTGTTAGCCGCGGCTAAGGGTGAAGACGCGACTCAGGAGAAAACACTGGAGACACAAGCGTGAGCTACGCAAGAATCGCCGGCACCGGCAGCTACCTGCCCGAAAAAATCCTGACCAATGCCGAGCTGGAAAAAATGGTTGATACCTCGGACGAGTGGATACAGTCACGCACCGGCATCAAGGAGCGTCACATTGCCGCCGAGAATGAATTTACCGTCGACCTGGCCGAGCAGGCCGCGCTGCGCGCTATGGAAGCGGCCGGCAAGACAAAAGACGATATCGACCTGATTATTGTCGCCACCACATCCGCCGACCGGGTTTTCCCCAGCACCGCCTGCCTGCTGCAGCAGCGCCTGGATATTCACGGTTGTGCCGCCTTCGATGTGCAGGCCGTGTGTACCGGTTTTGTCTACGCCCTGGGCATTGCCGAAAAGTTTATGCGTTCCGACTCGGCCAAATGCGTGCTGGTGGTCGGCGCCGAAACCCTGTCGCGTATCGTTGACTGGACCGACCGCAATACCTGCGTACTGTTCGGCGACGGTGCCGGCGCTGTCGTACTCGAAGCCAGCGAAGAGCCGGGCATTCTTTCCACACACCTGCATGCCGATGGCGCCTATGAAAATCTGCTGACGGTTGACTACGGCGTGTCTACCGGCGCCTCGCAGATCGTTGAAGGTTCCGGTGGCATCAAGATGAAAGGCAACGAGGTGTTCAAGATGGCGGTCAATACCCTGGG
>DRLE01000109.1 GCA_011051475.1 Gammaproteobacteria bacterium | reverse complement strand
TTTCCAGCACAAGATCCGTGACGAGAAAAAGTTTGATTCTTTCGAGGAACTGAAACAGCAAATCGAGCGCGATAGCGAAGAAGCCAGGAAGCGGCTTCTTCGCAGTGAATAACGAATAGTTAATAGTGAATAGTGATAAAAGCCAGGGAGATTAATCAGGCTTTTAACTATTCACTATTCACTGTTCACTATTAACTAATACATATGACCGACTACAAACCCACCCTCAACCTCCCCCACACCGATTTCCCCATGCGCGGCAATCTGGCCAACCGTGAGCCGCAGATGCTCAAGCAATGGCAGGACAGCGGCCTGTACCGGAAAATCCGCGAGGTTTGTGATGGCCGCCCGACCTTTGTGCTGCATGACGGCCCGCCGTATGCCAACGGTGATATTCATATCGGCCACGCGGTCAACAAGATACTGAAAGACATTATCGTCAAAAGCCATACCATCGACGGTTTTGACGCGCGCTATGTGCCGGGCTGGGACTGTCACGGCCTGCCCATCGAGCTGATGGTGGAGAAAAAAGTCGGCAAGCCAGGCGTCAAGGTCGACGCAAAGACCTTCCGCGAAAAATGCCGCGAGTATGCGGCCAGGCAGGTCGACGGCCAGCGCCGCGATTTTATTCGCCTGGGCGTGCTGGGTGACTGGGACAAACCCTACCTGACCATGGATTTTGCCTTCGAGGCCAATATCGTGCGCAGCCTGGGCAAAATCATCGAAAAAGGCCATCTGCACCAGGGCAGCAAGCCGGTGCACTGGTGTCTGGACTGCGGCTCGGCACTGGCCGAAGCCGAGGTGGAATATCAGGATAAAACCTCACCGGCCATCGACGTGATGTTTACCGCCGCCGATAATGCCGCCTTTGAAGAAGCCTTTGGTTGCAGCGGCGACTGCGGTAAAGGCGATATTGCCACCGTTATCTGGACCACCACGCCATGGACCCTGCCGGCCAACCAGGCCGTGGCCCTGCACCCCGATTTCACATACGAGCTGATCCAGGTCAGCACCGAAGACGGCCCGCGCCGACTGATACTGGAAAGCTCGCTGGCCGAAGAGGCGCTCAAGCGATACGGCTTCGAGGACACCAGGAAGCTGGCCGAGTGCAAGGGTGAGGCGCTGGAGAACCTGCAGGTCAAACACCCCTTCTATGATAAAACCGTACCGGTGATTCTGGGCGATCATGTCACCACCGAGACCGGTACCGGTGCCGTGCATACCGCCCCCGGCCACGGCCAGGACGACTATATCGTCGGCAGCCGCTACGGCCTTGAGGTTTACAATCCGGTCGGCGGTAACGGCGTGTTCCTGCCCGACACCCCGATTTTTGCCGGCGTGCATGTCAACAAGGCCAACCCGCAGGTGATCGAGGTACTGGAAGAAAACCACGTACTGCTCAAGCACGAAAAACTCAAGCACAGCTATCCCTGCTGCTGGCGTCACAAAACGCCGATTATATTCCGCGCCACGCCGCAGTGGTTTATCAGTATGGACCAGGCCGGCCTGCGTGATATGGCGCTGAAAGCCATTGCCGATACCACCTGGCTGCCCGACTGGGGTCAGGCGCGCATCGAAAGCATGGTCAGCAACCGCCCGGACTGGTGTATTTCCCGCCAGCGTACCTGGGGCGTACCGATCACCCTGTTCGTACACAAGGAAAGCGGCGAGCTGCATCCGAGAACCGCCGAACTGATCGAACAGGTGGCCTCGAAAATCGAGCAGCAAGGCATCGAGGCCTGGTTCAGTATGGAGGCCGAAGAACTGCTGGGCGAGGAAGCCGCCGACTATGACAAGACCACGGACACCCTGGACGTCTGGTTTGACTCCGGCGTTACCCACGCCTGCGTGCTCGGTCACCGCGACAAGCTCACCTTCCCGGCCGATCTCTACCTGGAAGGCTCCGACCAGCACCGCGGCTGGTTTCAGTCCTCGCTGCTTACCTCCACCGCCATGAACGGCGTCGCGCCCTATAAAAAGGTGCTGACCCACGGCTTTACCGTTGACGCTCACGGCAAGAAGATGTCCAAGTCACTGGGCAATGTTATTGCGCCGCAGAAAATCGTCGGCACCCTGGGCGCCGATATTCTGCGCCTGTGGGTGGCCAGCAGTGACTACAGCGCCGAGATGACGGTCTCCGATGAAATATTAAAACGCAGCGCCGATGCCTACCGCCGCATCCGCAATACCGCGCGCTTCCTGCTGGCCAACCTCAACGGTTTCAACCCGGCAGAAAACATGCTTGCCGACAACGAACTGCTGTCGCTGGACCGCTGGGCGATTGCGCGCACGCTGGAACTGCAGAACGACATCATTGCCGCCTACCATGATTTCAACTTCCATCTGATCCATCAGAAGCTGCTGCATTTCTGCACCGTGGACATGGGCGGTTTCTATCTCGATATTATCAAGGACCGCCAGTACACCACACAGGCCGACAGCGTTGCCCGCCGCTCGGCACAGACCGCGCTGTATCATATTGCCGAGGCGCTGTGCCGCTGGATCGCGCCCATACTCAGCTTTACCGCCGAGGAAATCTGGGACGCCCTGCCCGGACAGCACAGCGACTCGCCACTGCTGGAGAACTGGTATGACCGGCTCAGCGAGATCGATGCCGGTGAAAAAATGAATATGGCCTTCTGGCAGAATATCCTGCAGGTGCGCTCCGCCGTGAGCAAGGAACTTGAAGGCCTGCGCGCCGACAAGACCATCGGCTCATCCCTGGATGCCGAAGTCACTCTTTACGCCGACGGCAAACTGAACGAACAGCTGAAAATGCTGGGCGATGAACTGCGCTTTGTTCTGATTACTTCCGAGGCCAGGGTCATGCCGCTGGCCGAGGGCGGCAATGACAGCATCGAAGCCACGCTGGAAAACGGCGACACCATCAGGATAAAAGCTGTCGCTTCCAGCGACCCCAAATGCGTGCGCTGCTGGCACCACCGCCCTGACGTGGGCAGCAACAGCGAGCACCCCGAGCTGTGCGGACGCTGCGTGGAAAATGTTGCCGGCGACGGTGAACAGCGTTTGTACGCATAGTCATTATGAAATGGTTCTGGCTGTCCGCCCTGGTCGTGCTGCTCGATCAGGCCACAAAAAAACTGGCCGAGGCCGAGCTGGTACTGCACCAGCCGCTGGCGGTTCTGCCTTCGTTCAACCTGACACTGATGTACAACAGGGGCGCGGCCTTCAGCTTTTTAAGCAATGCCGGTGGCTGGCAGCGGCCTTTTTTCGTCACCCTTTCCAGCATCGTCAGCCTGTTTCTGATTTACTGGCTATGGCAGATCGGCCGGGACGAGCAACAGAAACATAACCGCATCCTGCAGGCATCGGTGAGCCTGATTCTGGGCGGCGCTGTTGGCAACCTGATCGACCGCGCCCTGTACGGGCAGGTCACCGACTTTATTCAGGTGTATTATGCCTCCTATTACTTTCCGGCATTCAATATTGCCGATTCGGCGATTACCGTGGGTGCGGGGCTGCTGATATTGGACATGTTTTTGCAAAGCAAAAAACATGTCAGTGAATAGTGAATAGTGAATAGTGAATAGTGAATAGTGAATAGTGAATAGTGAATAGTGAATAGTGAATAGTGAATAGTGAATAGTGAATAGTGAATAATTTTACACTTCGACCTGAAGTCTGCCAGTAAATCTGGAACCTGCAATATACAACCTATAACTTTAAATTTTATGTCTGAACAGTCTCCTGAAGAAATCAATCTGCAAAGCCTTATATTGATGCATTACAGCATCGCTCTTGGCAACGGCACTATTATTGAAAGCAGTTTCGAGGAGGACCCGGTGGAGATTCTTATGGGCAATGGTGATGTGACCGAGGGGATGGAGCTGGCGCTGTTCGGTCTGAAGGAAGGCGATAACCAGACCCTGACGCTGACACCGGAGCAGGGCTTCGGCATTCGTGACGATGCCAATATCAGCGAAATGCCGCTGACTGACTTTCCGGAAGATATGCCGCCACAGGCCGGTACCTCCTATTCCTTCGAGTCGCCCGATGGTCAGGAAATACCCGGCACGGTGGTCGAGATAAAAAAGGATGTTGCGGTTATCGATTTCAATCATCCGCTGGCCGGCCAGGAAATTATTTTTACCGTACAGATCCTGGGTGTTAACAATGCCCACGCGCAGACAAACTAGCCCGAAAGCTGCATGAAACCGCTACAAATCAAAAATAAGCATATGTTTATAAAGGACATTTTTCGTATATTAACAGGTAACGAATTGTTACCAGCCCGCTCTGCCGGCGTCTGCACGCCTGGCGCGCCCGATCGCACCGCTTTTATTACGGGCATCCTGCCCTCCACCCTTACGGGGCCAAGGTCGCTTCGCGCCCTTGTTCAAAATCGCTCCCGGCGATTTTGTCACTCAAACCATAGCTATGGCTATGCTTTTCGCTCCAAAGCGGCACGCTCGAACACGCCAGACGCACATCCATCCGACAGTTTCATGCAACTTTCGGGCTAGCACCCCTATGGATATTTATCTCGCCAGTCCCCGTGGTTTTTGCGCAGGCGTCGATCGCGCCATCGAGATCGTCGAGCGCGCGCTTGAAATTTTCTCCCCGCCCATTTACGTGCGCCATGAAGTTGTGCACAACCGTTATGTTGTCAACGACCTCAGAAACAAGGGCGCCATCTTCGTTGATGAACTCGACGAGATCCCGGATGGCGAGACGGTTATTTTCAGCGCGCACGGTGTGGCGCAGTCTGTGCGCGAGGAAGCAGAAAAGCGTGGGCTGCGTGTGTTTGATGCCACCTGCCCACTGGTCACCAAGGTGCATCTGGAGGTCGCGCGTCATGAAAGACAGCATGAGGACGTGATTCTTAT
>DRLE01000108.1 GCA_011051475.1 Gammaproteobacteria bacterium | reverse complement strand
TTACCATGGACGAGGGCCTGTCGGCCGCGGTCAGGGAAGTGTTTATCAAGCTTTATGAAGAAGGCCTGATCTACCGCGGCAAGCGCCTGGTCAACTGGGACCCGGTGCTGCACACCGCGGTATCCGACCTGGAAGTGCTGTCGAAGGAAGAAAACGGCCATATGTGGCACATGCGCTACCCGCGCAGCAACGGCGCCGGTCATGTTGTGGTTGCCACCACCCGCCCGGAAACCCTGCTCGGCGACTGTGCCGTGGCGGTCAACCCCAACGACGAACGCTACTCCTACCTGCTCGGCGAGTTTCTCGAACTGCCGCTGACCGGCCGCAAGATCCCGGTGATTGCCGACGAGCACGTCGACCCCGAGTTCGGCACCGGCTGCGTCAAGATCACCCCGGCGCACGATTTCAACGACTACCAGGTCTGGACCCGACACAAGGACAAGACCGAAATACGCGAACTGCCCCACGGCGGCCTGATCAATATCTTCACCGTCGATGCCGCCATTCGCGATAACGAAGACGACAAGTACGACCTGATTCCCGAAGCCTATATCGGCCTCGATCGCTATGAAGCACGCAAGAAGATTGTTGCCGATCTGGAAGCCGCCGGCCTGCTGGAAAAAGTCGAAGACCACAAGCTGATGGTGCCGCGCGGTGATCGCTCCGGCGCCGTTATCGAGCCGTTCCTCACCGACCAGTGGTACGTCAAGGTCGAACCGCTGGCAAAGCCGGCCATCGAGGCGGTGGAAAAAGGTGATATCAAATTCGTGCCCGACAACTGGAAAAACACCTATTTCGAATGGATGCACAATATCGAGGACTGGTGTATCTCACGCCAGATCTGGTGGGGGCACCGCATCCCGGCCTGGTATGACGAGGTCGGCAATGTCTATGTCGGCTATGACATCGACGATGTGCGCAAAAAGAACAAACTGCCGGATGACTTCACGCTGACCCAGGACGAGGACGTACTCGACACCTGGTTCTCCTCGGCGCTGTGGCCCTTCTCCACCCTGGGTTGGCCGGAGAAAACCCCGGAGCTGGAAAAATTCTACCCCACCAATGTGCTGGTTACCGGCTTCGATATTATCTTCTTCTGGGTGGCGCGCATGATTATGATGGGCCTGAAGTTTATGGACGATGTACCCTTCCGCGAGGTCTATGTGCACGGACTGGTACGCGATGCCGAAGGCCAGAAAATGTCCAAATCCAAGGGCAATGTGCTCGACCCGATTGATGTTATTGACGGCATCGACCTGGAAGCCCTGGTGGCCAAGCGCACCGAGGCGGTGATGCAGCCGCACCTGGTCGAGCGTATTGAAAAACTTACGCGCAAAAATTTCCCCGAAGGCATCCCGCCCTTCGGCACCGATGCCCTGCGCTTTACCTTTGCCTCACTGGCCACTACCGGCCGTGACGTGGTGTTCGCGCCCGGGCGCATCGAAGGCTACCGCAACTACTGCAACAAGATCTGGAACGCCACGCGTTATGTGCTGATGCAGACCGAGGGCAAGGATACCGGCCTGCTGGAAGACGGCAGTGACAACCCGGACGTGGAATTTTCCCTGGCCGACCGCTGGATTATCTCACGCCTGCAGCGCGTCGAGCAGCGCGCCGAACAGCATATCGAAAACTCACGCATCGACCTGATCGCGCAGGACCTTTACACCTTTGTCTGGGAAGACTACTGCGACTGGTATCTGGAACTGTCCAAACCGGTGCTGTTTGATGAGACCACGCCGGAAAGCCGCCAGCGCGGCACCCGCCGCACCCTGGTGCGCGTACTGGAGACATTGCTGCGCCTGAATCACCCGATCATCCCGTTCATTACCGAGGAATGCTGGCAGCATGTGGCAAAACTGGCCGGCAAATCGGGCGACAGTATTATGATTCAACCCTATCCCGAGTCGGACACCAGCCTGATCGATGAGCAGGCCGAGGACGAACTCGAATGGGTGAAAAGCTTTGTCAGCGGCATCCGTCGCATTCGCTCGGAAATGGATATTCCACCGGGCAAACCGCTGTCCATTCTGCTGCAAAATGCCAGCGAGGAAGATAAACGCCTGTTCTCGGAAAACGAAACCTTCATCAAAACCCTGGCAAAAATCGAGCAGGCCCAGTGGCTGGGCGCCGATGAGGAAGCCCCCGAATCGGCCACCGCCCTGGTTGGCGAAATGAAAATCCTCATCCCGCTGGCCGGTCTTATCGACAAGGACGCCGAACTGGCACGCCTGGAAAAGGAAATCGGCAAGCTGCAGGCCAATATCGACAAGACCACCGCCAAGCTGGTCAACAAAAACTTTGTCGACAAGGCGCCCGCCGCCGTGGTCGAAAAAGAACGCGAGCGCCTGGCCGAGCTGACCACTGCCATCGAACAGCTCAAGGAACAGGCGGAGAAAATCCGGCAGCTGTAAAAGAGTCCGCAAATAACGCGGAATAGACGTTGTTCGTTATTCGTCGTTCGTCATTCGTAGGTGCGCATTCTTTGAAAATTGCAGGAGCGGACAATTCCGCTCCTACACCAATTAAAAACGAACGACGAATAACGAACAACGTCGCCTTTGGCGCTATTTGCGTGCCCAAAACCGACCAGGCCGGCATAAGGGACGGTGCCAAAACACTTGCCATCAACTGCCTAATCAGGCTATCCTGCTGTTTTTCAAACAATCCGAATAGCACCTATGGAAACGCCTGAAAAAACCCAGCAAATCCTGCAGACCCATGCCAGCCTGATCAATGCCGTGGTGCAGACCGTACATGAGCCCTCGCTGAAAGAGCATCTCGATCCGATTCTCAAACAGTCCGCCGAAAACGGCTGGCAGGACCTGGTCAACGCGATCAATAAAATTCTCAATGGCAGCCGGGAGCAGGACCTGCTCAACGGCCTGGATGATGAAGACAAGGTCATCGTCGACAGTATTCTGCGCGGCCTGCAGGATCCGTCCACCCTGCCCAAAGTCGAGCAGACGGGGGACGCCACCCAGGCGGCGCCCATGATCGCCCGCCTGATCAATGAAGCGCGCCGCGGCGACCATAACGCCCTGGCCATGCTGGGCGCCATGGCCGAGCAGATGCTGCAGGCCGGTGGCGATATGGCCAGCTTAAGCGCCGTACTCAAGGACATGATCGATGGCGAGCGCAATGTCGACAAGCTCTGCACGCGCATGGGCCCGCAGGGTGAATCACTGATTACCCAGATTCTGTCCGAACTGGGCAAGCTCGACAGTCACTGACAAACCGATGTCTGATGCTGAAACTTCCCAGCGCGACAAAGCCGTTATTGAGCAGACCAGACGCTGGATTCAAGAAGTGGTTATCGGTCTCAATCTTTGTCCCTTCGCGGCCAGGCCATTCGGTAATGATCGCATCCATTACCAGGTTGTTTCAGGCAAAAACTTTGAGCGCCACCTGCAGGCACTCGCGGAAGCTTTCCAGTTACTTGATCACAACCCCGACATTGAAACCGCACTGCTGATATTCCCCGACAACTACAACCGCTTCAACGACTACCTTGATCTGCTGGACCTGGGTAATGCCCTGCTGCAAGACCTTGAATACGCAGGCAACTACCAGCTTGCCAGTTTCCATCCCCGCTATCTTTTTGAAGGCAGCACACCTTCCGACCCGGCCAACTTCACTAACCGGTCGCCCTGGCCAATGCTGCACCTGCTGCGTGAATCCAGTATCGATGCCGCCATTAAAAGCCATCATAATGTCAAAGCCATTCCCGAAATCAATATCAGCAAACTGCAGGAACTGGGCTTCAGAACGCTGCAGGCAAAGCTTGATAATATTACCGGCCGCAGCGAATGAAGACGCTGAGCCTGCCCCACTCGTAAGCAGGCTGTCATACAGTCACCGGATAGCACCATGAAAAAACATTACCCCTGCATCATTGCCCTGCTGATCAGCGTCACTGCACTGTGTGCCTGCACGCCGGAGGCCGACCCTGAACAGCTAACTGGCAAACTTACAGATGCCGACGTTGCTGAAAAAACGGTCGCCACTGAAACAGACAAACCCGCCTTTCCCTATGCTTTTGAAAAGGTCGCAAACCATACCTGGGTAATGCACGGGCCGCTGGAACTGCCCAACGCGAACAACAAGGGCTTTATGAACAATCCCGGTCTGATCAAAACCTCGGCGGGCCTGGTCATTATCGATCCCGGCTCTACCCTTCATGTCGGCAGGCATGTGCTGTCACAGGTAAAAACCATCAGCGAGCTGCCTGTTGTCGCTGTCTTTAATACCCATAAACACGGCGATCACTGGCTGGGCAACCAGGCCATCAGGGAAGCCTACCCCGAGGTGACCATCTACGGCCATCCGAACATGCGCGCGGCGATTGCAGCAGGCGAAGGCGATGAATGGCTGACGCGCATGGAGAGTATGACCGAAGGTGCGAGCACGGGCACCAAAGTTGTCGCGCCGGACACCGATACAGACAATACCGATAACATCAGAGTCGGTGATACCACGTTCAAAATCCATCACTTCGGTATCGCCCATACTAATGGCGATATTATGATTGAAGTCGAGGAAAACTCGGTGATCTTTCTGGGCGACAATGTCCTGGCCAAACGCCTGCCGCGCATGTCGGACGGTACCTTTCAGGGCACAATGGATACAATCAACACCATCCTGAAAAACGACGCGAAAACCTGGGTGCCGGGTCACGGACCAACCGGCGACAGGGCCATGGTCAGGGAATATCTTGGCTATGTCTCACTGGTTTACGCTGCGGCGAAACAGGCTTTTGAAGACGACCTCGACAGCAGTGATGTAATAACAATCACCCGCAAAACGACCGCCGCCTACA
>DRLE01000107.1 GCA_011051475.1 Gammaproteobacteria bacterium | reverse complement strand
TGGGTCGGGTGATCGGGGCGGACTCCAGCGATGTCTTTGTCAGCTGGCTGCCGCTGTATCACGACATGGGACTGATCGGCGCCTGGCTGGGCAGCCTGTATCATGCCGCCCTGTTTGTGGTGATGTCGCCGCTGAGTTTTCTGGCCCGGCCGGAACGCTGGCTGCGGGCCATGCACCGCTACCGGGGCACCCTGTCGGCTTCCCCGAATTTCGGTTATGAATACTGCCTGCGTCGCATCGATGACGAGGATATAAAAGGCGTTGATCTGTCTTCCTGGCGCGCGGCCTTTAACGGCGCCGAGCCGGTCAGCGTGGAAACCCTGGAAGGTTTCAGCAGCCGCTTCCAGGCATACGGTTTTTCGCGCAAGGCCATGACGCCGGTATATGGGCTGGCGGAATCAACGGTCGGCCTGGCCTTTCCCCCGCCGGGGCGGGGGCCGCTGATCGATACCATCGAGCGCGACCGTTTTATGCGCACGGGCTCGGCCCGGCCGGTAACAGTTGAAGATAAACAGGCCCTGCGTTTTGTTTCCAGCGGTTCACCGCTGCCCGGTCACCAGATTCGCATAGTCGATCAGGCCGGCCATGAGCTGCCCGAACGGCAGGAGGGGCGTATCGAGTTCCATGGTCCCTCGGCAACCAGTGGTTACTATCGCGATGCGGAAAGAACGGCCCGCCTGTTCGACGGTGAATGGCTGGACAGCGGTGACCTGGGCTATATGGCAAATGCCGAGCTTTATGTCACCGGGCGTATCAAGGACATTATTATTCGCGCCGGACGCAATATCTATCCGCATGAGCTGGAAGAAGCCGTGGGCAATATTCCGGGCATACGCACCGGCCGCGTCGCGGTGTTTGGCAGCGAAGACAGACAGGGTAAGACCGAGCGCCTGGTGGTTATGGCCGAGACCCGCAGCCATGACAAACAGTTGCATGAAAACCTGCGCAAACAGATCAATACCCTGGCCACCGACCTGATCGGTTCGCCGCCGGACGAAGTGGTGCTGGCGCCGCCGGGCACCATACTGAAAACCTCCAGCGGCAAGATCCGTCGTGCCGCCAGCCGGGAGCTGTACGAGCAGGGCAGGGTCGGCAAAAAGCAGGCCGGCGTCTATCTGCAGGTGGCGCGGGTTGCGCTTGCCGGCCTGCTGCCACAGGCCAGGCGCGGCCTGCGTTATGCGCGCTCGCTTCTGTTCGCATCCTGGAGCTGGAGCGCCTATGGCGTGCTGGCGGCCGTTGCCTGGTCCGCGGTCATGTTCCTGCCCGGCTTTGCCCTGCGCTGGTCCATCGCGGCCGCATGCGCCCGGCTGTTTGCCCGGGTCACTGCCACACCGCTTAGCGTGGATGGCCTGGAAAATATTCCGGCGCAGGGTCAGCCCTGTGTGCTGGTCTGCAACCACGCCAGCTATCTCGACGGCTATGCCCTGATCGCCGCATTGCCGCGACGCTTTCATTTCGTCGCCAAAAAGGAACTGGCGGATTCCTTTTTCAGTCGCATACCGCTGCAGCGTATCCACACGGAATTTGTCGATCGTTTTGAAACGGGAAAAAGCCTTCGCGATACGCAGCAGCTGGTGGAAACCCTGAAGGCCGGCAATGCCCTGATATTTTTTGCCGAGGGCACGTTCACCCGGGTTCCCGGCCTGCGCCCGTTTATGATGGGCGCTTTTGTCGCGGCAGCGCGGGCAGAGGTGCCGGTTATCCCGGTGGCAATACGGGGTACGCGATCGATACTGCGCGCGGGTTCATGGTTTCCGCACCATGGCGCAATCAGTATTCATATAGGCAGGGCTATAGAACCCGGGGCCGTTGCGGCCGAAGCTTCTGAAAAAGGCCGGGCCAGTGATGAATGGCATACGGCCATTGCGCTTCGCGAGCGCAGCCGGGAATATATTCTGCGGCACTGTGGCGAACCGGATTTATTGAAACGATGACTTAAACGGAGGCCGAAAAAATGACCCAGCATATTGAAGATGTCGGTGTAGCCGACCCGGAATTAAACACCTCGCCCATTGCCGATGAAGGTGATGAAGAAACCGAGGTGCTGCGCCAGGAAATGCCCGGTGAGCCAGTCTGTTATTTCAATAACAGACGCTTCAGGACCGGCAGTTATATTAAAACCGGAACGGTGGTATTGAAGTGTGATTACGGAATCTGGATACCCGCGGGTCCGGCCGATCCGGACAATCCGTAAAGTACGGGTTCAGCTTCTTCCATACAGCCTGCGCAGTTCCTCTTTTGCCTGCTGCAGAACCGCTTTCTGTTCCTCGGGCAGGTTCTTGCCGGCGCGGTTGATATAGAACACCAGCATGGACATGGCCGAGCGAAACGGTTCGGCCTTGCGTCGGGTGCTGGCCTCTGCCGAGCGTTTCAGTGAACGCGCGATTTTCTTCGGGTCTTTCCAGGTAAAAACGCCTTCCTCCAGGTCAAGCGCATGGCTTTCGCGGGTGACCTTGCCAGACCAGTTGCGCGGCTTTTTTCCGGATTCCGTCATGGCCCTTACTGGCACTCAGGGCCGGCGTTTTCATATTGATGCCAGTCAGCGTTGTCCGTACTCAGCAGGCGTCTGAGAAAGTCATGCGCCTGCTGCAGGTTGTGTTCGGCTTTTGTCGAGATTGACCGGCCAAGCGAGAAATCATAGCCGCGTATAGTCAGCAGCCAGGCCGGTGGCGGCGCACACTTGTTGACCTGCCGGTACACCGCCAGTACAGAAGCCGGACTCATGGCATGCGAGGTATAGCTGTTATCGGCCTGCGGCGTGATGGCGTGAAATTCGTACGGCGCACGGCAGGAAACACTGGCATCGACAAAGACAATGGCATCACGGTTTTCCAGGTCGATACTGTGCTCGATCTGTAACTGGAAGTCGGTCAACAGGTCAACAGACGGCGGGCCTTTCATTCGCAGCTTATCGCCGAGCAGCTGGTAAATAGTCGGCCCCAGCGCATCATCACCGCGCGAGGGGTTGCCGAAAGGGAAGACCAGTATCGGCGCCTGCTCAGTTAAGCTGTTCATAGACATAATATATTGTCATTCTGAGCGAAGCCGAAGAATCTTGTGCCACTGAGTTATCAGAAAATTGCGGAGCATAAGATTCTTCGACTTCGCTCAGAATGACAGCACTCAGGATCTAGTTTCATAATTAAAGCCTGCGTTTGATTTTTCCGCTGG
>DRLE01000106.1 GCA_011051475.1 Gammaproteobacteria bacterium | reverse complement strand
GGAAGAGGTCTATGTCAACGGCGATCTCGACCAGCGCATTGCCGGCAATATCAATATCAGCTTCAACTATGTTGAAGGTGAAAGCCTGCTCATGGCGCTGAAAGACCTGGCCATTTCCAGCGGCAGCGCCTGTACCTCCGCCAGCCTGGAGCCCAGCTATGTATTGCGCGCCCTGGGTCGCAACGATGAACTGGCGCACAGCTCCATCCGCTTTACCATCGGCCGCTACACCACGGAAGAGGAAATCGACCGCACCATCGAGCATGTGCGCAAGGCCGTGGAAAAACTGCGCGAGCTGTCACCGTTGTGGGATATGTACAAGGCCGGCATCGATCTCGACAGTATCGAGTGGGCAGCGCATTAAACACAGGATGACAAAAAACGGCATTAACTAGAGGTTCAACAGCACTCTGGTTTTTTTAAGTTAAAAGTTTTAAGTAGGCAGGTGAAATATGGCATACGGTGAAAAAGTACTCGACCACTACGAAAATCCGCGTAATGTGGGCAGTTTTGAAGACGAAAACAATGTCGGTACCGGCATGGTCGGCGCGCCGGCCTGCGGCGACGTCATGCGTCTGCAGATCAGGGTCAGCGATGAAGGCGTTATTGAAGACGCGGTATTCAAGACCTACGGCTGCGGCAGCGCCATTGCTTCCAGCTCCCTGCTGACCGAGTGGGTCAAGGGCAAGACCCTGGATGAAGCGCAGGCCATCAAGAACACCGAAATCGCCGAAGAGCTGGCCCTGCCGCCGGTGAAGATTCACTGTTCGGTACTGGCCGAAGACGCTATCAATGCCGCGATTGCCGATTACCGACAGAAAAACGTTTAACCCGGTTCAATACCGGAAAAGCAATACAGGATAAAAACCATGGCCATTACATTAACCGAACCTGCAGCAGAACGCGTCAGAACCTTCCTCGAAAACAGGGGCAAGGGTGTCGGCCTGCGCCTGGGCGTGAAAACCATGGGTTGTTCCGGCATGTCCTACGTGCTGGAGTTTGTCGATGACGTCAATCCCGAAGACGAGGTATTCGAGGACAAGGGTGTGAAGGTCATTGTCGACAAGAAAAGCCTGGTCTATATCGACGGCACCGAGCTGGACTATACCCGCGAGGGCCTGAACGAAGGCTTCAAGTTCAACAATCCGAAAGAAAAGGCCGCCTGTGGCTGCGGTGAAAGCTTTACCGTCTAACTGTGACCAAAGACATACTCGCCAGCAACTTTTTCGAGTTGTTTGATCTGCCTGTCGCATACGATATCGATACCGGCAAAATGCAGCAGGCCTATATGGCGCTGCAGAAACAGGTGCATCCGGACCGCTTCGCCAGCGCCTCCGATCAGGAGAAGCGCATTTCCATGCAGCAGACCTCCTGGATCAACGAGGCGCAGACAACCCTGAAGGACCCGGTGCAGCGCGCCGCCTATATGCTCAAGCTTAAAGGCCTGGATATCAACCTGCACAATGAAACCACCATGGACGCGGCGTTTCTTATGCAGCAGCTGGAAATGCGCGAGCGACTGGAGAATATCAAAAAAGAAGCCGACCCGCTGGCGGCGCTGGATAAAATGGCAAAGGACGTCAAGCAGTCCAGCAGTGAGCTGATGCAGGGCTTTGCCCGGGCCTATGAAGAAGACCGCCTGGACGATGCGCGTGAATATATCCGCAAGCTGCAGTTTATGCAGAAGGCGAAAAACCAGATCAATAATCTCATCGCCGACATCGAAGATGAGTTAATGGGCTAGAAGCCCGGCAGTACAGTTTGTCATCCTGAGCGAAGCCGAAGGATCTTCTTCCGCCGTGCTGACAGCAGCGCACAGGCTTGAGATTTCAGCTTTGCGCAAAGACATTATCCAGGATTGCTCCTGAAGGCAGATAACGAACCATGGCATTATTACAAATCGCAGAACCCGGCCAGTCAACCACGCCGCACCAGCACCGCCTGGCGGTAGGCATTGACCTGGGCACCACCAATTCACTGGTGGCCACCGTGCGCAGTGGCGAAGTCACCACCCTGGCCGATGCCAATGGCAAACACCTGCTGCCTTCCGTGGTGCACTATGGTGAAGACGGTGTGCAGGTTGGTGAGGAAGCGCTGAAGTACAGCGTCAGCGATCCGTACAACACCATCGTTTCGGTCAAGCGCTATATGGGCCGCGGTCATGCAGACGTGCAGGGTGATGATGCGCATCACAGCTATCACTTTGCCGATACCGACAGCACCGTGCCGCGCTTTAAAACCCGCCGCGGTGAGGTCAGCGCCATCGAGGTTTCCGCCGAAATCCTGAAAGTGCTGAAACAGCGCGCCGAGGAATCTCTGGGCGGTGAGCTGGTCGGCGCGGTCATTACCGTGCCGGCCTATTTCGATGATGCCCAGCGCCAGGCCACCAAGGATGCCGCCCGTCTGGCCGGTCTTGAAGTGCTGCGCCTGCTGAACGAGCCGACCGCCGCTGCCGTGGCCTATGGTCTGGATACCGGCAATGAAGGCGTCATTGCGGTATACGATCTGGGTGGCGGCACCTTCGATATTTCCATTCTGCGTCTGAACAAGGGCGTGTTCGAAGTGCTGGCCACCGGCGGCAACAGTTCGCTGGGCGGCGATGATTTCGACTACGCCATCAGTCAGTGGATAATCGAGCAGGCCGGTGAGTCCTACCGGGAAACCCCCGAATCAAAACGTCTGATCATGCAGCAGGCAAAGGCCGCCAAGGAGCAGCTGGCCGAGGCACAGTCCGTCGATATTACGATCGACAGCGGTGATTTTCACTGGCAGGGGACACTGGATCGCGACACCATGGAAGAGCTGATTCGCCCGCTGGTACAGAAAACCCTGATGTCCTGTCGTCGCGCCCTGCGTGATGCCGGTGTCGACAATGAAGACATCAGCGAAGTGGTCATGGTCGGCGGCTCCACCCGCACCCTGCTGGTGCGCGAAATGGTGGCCGGCTTTTTCGATTGTGAACTGCTCACCGGTATCGATCCCGACAAGGTTGTGGCCACCGGCGCCGCCCTGCAGGCCGACGTGCTGGCCGGTAACAAGCCCGATGATGAAATGCTGTTGCTGGATGTGATTCCACTGTCGCTGGGCATCGAGACCATGGGCGGTCTGGTGGAAAAAATCATCCATCGCAATACCGCCATTCCCGTGTCCAGGGCGCAGGATTTCACCACCTACAAGGACGGGCAAACGGCCATGGCCATCCACGTGCTGCAGGGCGAGCGCGAACTGGTTTCCGACTGTCGCTCGCTGGCGCGTTTCGAGCTGCGCGGTATTCCGCCGCAGGTGGCCGGTGCCGCCCGCATCCGCGTTACCTTCCAGGTCGATGCCGACGGCCTGCTGATTGTCAGCGCGCGTGAGGAGAACAGCGGGGTAGAGGCCAGCGTCGATGTAAAACCGTCCTACGGTTTAAGCGACAGCGAAGTCGAAACCATGCTGCGCGATTCCATCGAGCATGCCGAGGAAGACATGCATCTGCGCATGCTGCGCGAACAGCAGGTCGAGGCCGACCGTGTCATCGAGGCGCTGGATTCCGCGCTGGCGGTCGACGGCGACGAGCTGCTTAGCGAAAAGGAAAAAACCGCTATCGCCGCGGCCCGCGAAGAACTGCTGCAGGCGCGCGACGGTAATGATACCAACGTCATCGAAGAGAAAATCAAACAACTGGAGGCCGTGTGTGAAGACTATGTTGCGCGTCGCATGAACAGCAATATCAAGTCCGCCATGCAGGGCCATTCCATCGAAGAATACGCTTCCGACAGCGAAGCCGGAGACTCATAAATGCCAAAGATTATTTTCCTGCCCCACGAAGAGCTTTGTCCCGATGGCGCCGTCATCGAGGTAGAGCCGGGCACCACCATCTGTGATGCGGCGCTGGCCAATCATATCGAAATCGAGCATGCCTGCGAAAAGTCCTGCGCCTGCACCACCTGCCATGTCTACGTGCGCGAGGGTTTCGATTCGCTCAATGAAAGCACCGAGGACGAGGACGACATGCTGGACAAGGCCTGGGGTCTGGAACCGGATTCGCGCCTGAGCTGCCAGGCCGTGGTCGACAGCGAAGACCTGGTGGTTGAAATTCCCAAGTACACCATCAATATGGTGTCAGAGAATCACTAGAGGGCAAGCGCTATGGCACTGAAATGGGTAGACAGCCTCGATATCGCCATCGAGCTGGATGAAAAATTTCCGGACATCGATCCGAAAACCGTCAACTTCGTCGACCTGCGCCAGTGGGTGCTGGATCTGGATGAATTCGATGATGATCCGGATCACAGTGGCGAGCGTATTCTTGAAGCCATCCAGCTGGCGTGGATGGAAGAGAAGGAAGATTAAAAGCGTTTTTTGTCCGCAGATGAACGCAAATAAACGCAAATATTTTTCTGTATGTGGCGAATTCTGTCTGTAGGAGCAGAATTTATTCCGCGAACAAAGCTCGCATGTACAGCTCAGAGCTATTTTCTTGCTACCATGGCTGTTCGCGGAATTGTCCGCTCCCACATTTATACCGATCCGTCAAAATATGCAGCAATAAAAAACAAACATTTGCGTTTATTTGCGTTCATCTGCGGACAAAAAACGCTTTTAATCTTCCTTCTCTTCCATCCACGCCAGCTGGATGGCTT
>DRLE01000105.1 GCA_011051475.1 Gammaproteobacteria bacterium | reverse complement strand
CGTATCAGCGATAATGGTCACGGTATTCACAAAGATGACCTGGTGCTGTCCCTGTCACCCCATGCCACCAGCAAGATTCGCAGTATCGATGATCTTGAACGTGTGCACAGCCTCGGCTTTCGTGGTGAGGCACTGCCCAGTATTGCCTCGGTCAGCCAGCTGACACTGACCTCCGCCTTTGCCGGCAGTGAGGAGAGCTGGCGTATCAGCATGGACAACAGCATCCCCGGCGAATTGCTGCCGGCTGCCTACCGTGCGGGCACGACCGTTGAGGTGCGCGACCTGTTTTACAATGTGCCGGCCCGGCGCAAGTTTATGCGCACCGAAAAGACCGAGTACGGCCATATCGAGGACGTGGTCAAACGCATTGCCCTGAGCCGTTTTGATGTCAGCATAACCCTGCGGCATAACCAGCGCGTGGTCAAGAACCTGCCGGCCGCCGGCAGTCGTGCCGAGCAGGAAAAGCGTATTGCCGATGTCTGTGGCAGTGCCTTTGTCGAGCAGGCTGTGTTTATGGAATTTGACTATGAAGGTCTGAGTCTGCGCGGCTGGGTGGCACAACCGACCTTTTCCCGCAGCCAGGCGGATATGCAGTATTTCTATGTGAACGGCCGCGCGGTAAAGGACCGCCTGATTACGCATGCCGTGCGCCAGGCCTATGCCGACGTACTGTTTCACGGTCGCCATCCGGCCTATGTGCTGTTTTTCGAGTGCGATCCGGCCATGGTGGATGTCAACGCTCATCCCGGCAAACACGAGGTGCGTTTTCGCCAGAGCCGGCAGACGCATGACTTTCTGTTTCGCGCCATCCATAAAAGCCTGGCTGAAGTTATTGCCGAAGCCCCTGCAACGGCGGCGCATGAGTTCAGGCATTTTGCCGGCTCGGCCTCTCAGTCCATGCCTGGCGGCGGCCATAGTGGCGGCGTGGGACAGACATACAGTCCGCCGCCGCAGCAGCCCGCATTACCGCTGGCGGCAGCCGAGCAGCGCCGGGCCTATACACAGTTCGCCCGGCCTGTCGGTACAGAGGCTTCACTGCCTTCAACCGCAGGTGATGACACCGGCGAGATGCCGCCCCTTGGCTTTGCCCGTGCCCAGCTGCACGGCATCTATATACTGGCTGAAAATGCCGAGGGCATGGTGCTGGTCGATATGCACGCCGCGCATGAACGCATTACCTATGAGCGCCTGAAAACGGCGCGAGAAGGCGAGGGCATAGCCTCACAGCCGCTGCTGGTGCCGCAGGTGCTGTCGGTCAGCAGCCGGGAGGCGCAGCTGGTGGAAGAGCAGGGCGAGCTGTTTGCGCAGCTGGGTTTTGAGATTGACCGCATTGCCGAGGAGAGCATCAAGCTGCGCCAGGTGCCGGTCATTCTGGCCGGCAGTGATGTCGAAACCCTGGTCAGGGACGTGCTTTCCGACCTGCTGGCCCACGGCAGCAGCAATCGCGTCGAGCAGCAGATCAACGAGATATTGTCCACCATGGCCTGCCATGGCTCGATCCGCGCCAACCGCAAGCTGACCATCGAGGAAATGAATGCCCTGCTGCGGGACATGGAGATCACCGAGCGCAGCGGCCAGTGCAACCACGGCCGCCCGACCTGGATACAGCTGAGTATTGCCGAGCTGGATAAACTCTTTATGCGCGGGCAGTAATTTTTCCGCAAATGAACGCAAATAAACGCAAATAATTGTTCGGGGTTTTGTTGATAGACCTGTAGGCCTGCTTAAGCGTTAGCGTAGCAGGCAAAATCGCCAGCAACGACTGCGTCTTATGCTGGCCTACATAAACACGAAGCCACAAATAAAAAAACATTTGCGTTTATTTGCGTTCATTTGCGGATAATATATCCCCCCATGTCTGACCTGATTATCCAGCCCGGCGAAAAACCCGATGCCCCCCCGGCGGTCTTTATTATGGGCCCTACCGCCACCGGCAAGACCGACCTGGCGATACAGTTATATAATGAGTTGCCCTGTGAGCTTATCAGCGTGGATTCGGCGCTGGTCTACCGGGGCATGGATATCGGTACGGCCAAACCCGAGCCGGAGGTGCTGGCAGAAGCCCCGCACCATCTGATCGATATTATCGATCCGGCGGAAAACTATTCCGCGGGGCAGTTTCGAAATGACACGCTGCGCCTGATGCAGGGCGGTTTTCAGGCCGGGCATACGCCGGTGCTGGTGGGTGGCACCATGCTGTACTTCAATACCCTGCAAAAGGGTATGGCCGATATGCCGGATGTATCGCCCGAGATTCGCCAGGCGATTGCCCGGGAAGCGAAGGATAAGGGTATGGCCGCCATGCATGCCCGGCTGCAGCAGGTAGACCCGGTATCGGCGCAGCGCATTCATCCCAATGATCCACAACGCATTAAAAGAGCGCTGGAACTTTATGATTCTACTGGAAAAACGCTCACAGAATTCTGGGCAGGGCAGAAACGGCAGGAAAGCCGTTTTCCCTGGGCGAGGATAAAAATCGCACTGGTGCCACCGGACAGGATCGAGCTGCGCAAACGTATTACCCGGCGTTTTGACGGCATGCTCAAACAGGGCTTTATCGAGGAGGTGGAGGCTTTGTATCAGCGTGGCGATCTTGATGCCGAAATGCCTTCGATCCGTGCCGTGGGTTACCGCCAGGTGTGGGCCTATCTCGCCGGTGAATATGGCTTTGACGAGATGCGGGAAAAGGCGATAATAGCCACTGCACAACTGGCAAAACGCCAGATGACATGGCTGCGCAAGGAAACGGAATGTAACTTTATTGATCCGTTGACATTAAATAGCGTAAAAGTACTGAAAAACCTGAAAATTTTACTATCATAAGCAGTATAATCTGACTGAGCAAAAACAATTCAGGGAATTGTTGGCCAGCAGTAACGTCTATACCCTCATAATAAAATAACTATAACGGGGATGCATTATGTCAAAAGGGCACCACTTACAAGACCCTTATTTAAACGCCTTACGCAGGGAGAAAGTGCCGGTTTCGATCTTTCTGGTGAACGGTATTAAACTTCAGGGACAGATAGAATCATTCGACCAGTTTGCGGTATTGCTCAAGAATACCGTTACACAGATGGTTTACAAGCACGCCATTTCCACGGTTGTTCCTTCGCGCCAGATCAAGTGGAGCGATGACAGCGAGGCTAACGGCAACAGCCAGAATTAACGTATAATTACCCGGTAATAACAACCCGGGTCGTACCAGAATGGTCGCCAGAGGCGGCCATTTTTTTTGCCGGCCTGATGACGGTTGCAGTCAGCACCTAAAGTGATTTATCAAGTGAAACAACATTAAGATATATCTATAACCAATTGAAATATAATAATTAATGCTAGATGTAGAACGCAAAGAAGGCGGTAACCGGGCTATCCTGGTGCACATGGATGTTTATGATGAGTCGCACCGCGAGAACCTGTCCGAATTCAGGGAGCTGGTCGTCTCTTCCGGTGCCGAGATTCTTGCCATAACCACCAGCAGCCGCCAGCGTCCCGACCCTAAATATTTTGTCGGCAGCGGCAAGGCCAGGGAAATTGCCGAACTGGTCAAGGAGACCGGCGCCGACCTGGTGTTGTTCAATCATGAACTGGCCGCTTCTCAGGAACGCAATCTGGAGAAGCTGATCGAGTGCCGGGTGCTGGATCGTACCGGCCTGATTCTTGATATCTTTGCCCAGCGTGCGCGTTCCTTCGAGGGCAAGCTGCAGGTGGAGCTGGCGCAGCTCAAACACCTGTCTACCCGTCTGGTCCGGGGCTGGACCCATCTTGAGCGCCAGAAGGGCGGTATCGGTCTGCGCGGTCCGGGTGAAACCCAGCTGGAAACCGACCGTCGTCTGCTCAATATCCGTATCAAGCAGATCAACAAGCGCCTGGAGAAGGTGCAGAAGCAGCGCGAGCAGGGCAGGCAGTCCCGCCAGAAGGCGGAAATTCCCACGGTGTCACTGGTCGGTTATACCAATGCCGGCAAGTCCAGTCTGTTCAATGTGCTCAGTGAAGACGAGGTCTATGTGCAGGACCAGCTCTTTGCGACCCTCGACCCCACCCTGCGTCGCATCAATCTGGAAAAGGATGTGTCCCTGATCCTGGCCGATACTGTCGGCTTTATCCGTCACCTGCCGCATGACCTGGTAACGGCTTTTCGCTCCACCCTGCAGGAAACCACCGAAGCGCAGCTGCTGCTGCATGTGATCGACTCGGCCGATGAAAATCGCGATGCCAATATCGATGAGGTCGAAAAGGTACTCAGGCAGATCGAGGCTGATACCATTCCCTGCATTCAGGTAATGAACAAGATCGACCTGACCGGCACTGAACCACGTATCGATTATGATGATGACGGTAATGTCCGGCGTGTCTGGCTGTCGGTGGCTACCGGAGAGGGCATCGACCTGCTTAAAAATGTACTGGTCGAGCGTTTTCGTGAACAGATGGTCGAGGGGCGGCTGGTGCTGCAGCCCTCCGAGGCGCGTATCCGGGCGAAGCTGTTCGAGCTGGGCGCTATCCGCAGCGAGAGCCATGACGAAGAAGGTCGCTCCATTCTGCAGGTCAGCATCTCCCGCCGTGACCTTAAGCAGTTTGAATCCCGCGAACAGGTACCACTGGAGTCAATGCTGCTTTAAAAGCAGTTTTGCTACAGAGCTTAATGCCTTTAAAACCGGTAACCCTGTGTCCTCTGTGACCTCCGTGGTGAAAAGCTTTTGTTTTTTCAATACCTGTCATCAGAGTAAAAAGCTTTTATTGGATAAATATTCAGGTAGAATGGCACGTTTGTGGGTGGAAATTGTCCATCCGACTGATTCAAGAAAAACGGAAACCTATATGCGCAACAAGAATACGCACAGTGACGAGATAACCGGAAGTGAGGCAGGGCACAAGATGGCCTGGAACGAGCCGGGCGGTAATGGCGATAAAGACCCCTGGGGTGGTAATCGTGGCAACCGCGGCGACCAGGGGCCGCCGGACCTTGATGAAATATTCAGGGACCTGCAGAAAAAATTCGGCAAGCTCTTTGGCGGCAAGGGTGGTCGCGGTGGCGGCGGTGGTCGTTCCGGCGGCGGTATGGGCACGGGCGGCGCTTTCGGTATCGGCCTGGTTGTGGTCATTCTGCTGGCATTCTGGGTAGCCACCGGCTTCTACAAGATCGAGGAAGCCGAACGTGGCGTGGTCTTTCGTTTCGGCAAGCATGTTGATACCACGCAGAAAGGTCTGCACTGGCATCTGCCGGTTCCCATTGAACGCGTGGAAAAGGTCAATATCACCAAGGTCTTCACTATTCCGCTGAATTCCACCATGCTGACCCAGGATGAGAACATCGTCGATATTCACGGCACCGTGCAGTACCAGATCGCTGATGCGCAGAAATACCTGTTTAATGTACGCAACCCGGAAATCTCTCTTTCCCAGGTTACCGAAAGCGCCCTGCGTGAAAGCATCGGCCGCAGCAAGATGGATTATGTGATCACCGAGGGCCGTGGTGAAATCGCCCTGCAGGTCAAGGACATTATTCAGAATATTGTGGATAACTATGGCACCGGCCTGCACATCGTCAAGGTCAATATCCAGAGCGCCAAACCGCCCGAAGCGGTGAAAGACGCTTTCGATGATGTTACCCGTGCGCGCGAGGATGAAGAGCGCTTCAAGAATGAAGCCGAGGCCTATCGCAATGAGGTGATTCCCAAGGCGCGTGGTGCTGCCGCGCGTATGCGTGAAGAGGCCGATGCCTACAAGAGCGAGGTTATTGCCCGCGCTGAAGGTGAAGCCGAGCGCTTTAACGAGCTGTTGAAGGAATACAGAAAAGCACCGAAGGTAACCCGCGACCGTCTGTATCTGGATATGATGGAGTCCGTACTGAACAACAGTTCGAAAATACTGGTTGATGTTGAAGGCGGCAATAACCTGCTTTATCTGCCGCTGGACAAACTCATGGACAGGCAGCCGGCAGGAGCCACTGCCAACCAGAAACGCTCTGCCGACATCCTGCGTGATATCAAGCAGCGCGGCACTACGGCACAACGCAACCAGCGCAAACGTGTTGAAGACGTACGTACGCGAGGAGTGAGATAATGATGATTCCCAATAGTGTAAAAATTCTTGTTCCCGTACTGGCGCTGCTGTTATGGGCATCGGTCTTTACCGTCGACGAACGTCAGAAGGCTATCCTGTTCCAGTTTGGTGAAATCATCGAGGCGGACTATGATCCGGGCCTGCATTTCAAGATCCCTTTCGTCAATAATGTGCGCAAGTTCGATAATCGCATTCTGACCATCGACCAGAAGCCCGAGCGTTTTCTGACCAAGGAGAAAAAGGACCTGATCGTGGATTCCTACGTCAAGTGGCGTATTACCGATGTGGTGCAGTACTACAAGACCACCCAGGGTGATGAACTGGTTGCCGGCCGTCTGCTTTACGAAAACGTCAACAACGGCCTGCGCAACGAGTTCGGTAAACGCACCATTCAGGAAGTTATTTCCGGTGACCGTACCCACATTATGAACACCATGACCCAGCAGGCCACCGAACGTGCCAAGACCCTGGGTATCGAGGTGGTGGATGTGCGCGTGAAAAAGGTCGATTATCCCGAGCGTGTCAGCAACTCCGTTTACCAGCGCATGCGCGCCGAGCGTGAACGTGAAGCCCGTGATTTCCGCTCCAAGGGGCATGAAGCATCCGAGCGCATACAGGCCGATGCCGACCGTCAGCGGGCCATTCTGCTGGCCGAGGCCTACCGTGACTCCGAAATCGTGCGTGGTGAGGGCGATGCGAAGGCGACGGATATTTACGCCAAAGCCTTTGGCAAGGACCCCGAGTTCTACAAGTTCTACCGCAGCCTGCAGGCCTACGCGAAAAACTTTTCTGACGAAAGTGACGTGATTCTGTTACAGCCGGATTCCGAGTACTTCCGTTACTTCAAGGACCCGACAGGTAAAGGCAAGAAATAAGCCATGTGGGAAAACCTGCTGCCCGCACTGGCGCTGGTGCTGGTAATAGAAGGTATATTGCCTTTTCTCAGTCCGAAGGGCTGGCGCGAGGCCGTGCAGCAGGCATCCCGCCTGTCCGACAATGCGCTGCGCATGGTCGGCTTTTCCAGCATGCTGCTGGGCGTGATAATACTTTATTTTGTGCGATAGAAGCGCACGGACCGTGTTCAGGAAAATGTCCCGACAGACGACCCGGTAAAGGCTGACAGGCCATAGAGAAACATGACTACAAACCAACACTGGATATTACCCGAAGGTATCGAAGAAGCCCTGCCTGAGCAGGCCGCGCGTTATGAAGCCATGCGCCGCCTGTTGCTCGACCTCTATGCAGGCTGGGGCTATGAGCTGGTCATGCCGCCGATTATCGATTTTATCGAATCCCTGCTGACCGGCACCGGTCACGACCTTGACCTGCAGACCTTCAAGCTGGTTGACCAGCTTTCCGGTCGTACCCTGGGGATTCGTGCCGACATGACCCCGCAGGTCGCGCGTATCGATGCCCACCAGCTGCAGCGTGAGGAGCCCACGCGCTTGTGCTATATCGGCACGGTGCTGCACACGCGCCCTGAATCCATCGGTGACAGTCGCAGCCCGCTACAGGTCGGCGCCGAGCTGTACGGTCATGGCGGTGTTGAATCCGAAGTTGAAATTATCGCCCTGATGATGCAGACCTTCAGTGCGCTTGAGCTCGAAGGTGTCTATCTCGACCTGGGTAATGTCGATATCTACCGCAGCCTGGCAAAACAGGCAGGTCTGGACAGTGAGACCGAAAAGCTGCTGTTTGAAATGCTGCAGCGCAAGGCGGTTACCGAAATCAACAGTCTGCTGGATACACTGAGCATGGATGCTGACATTAAGACCATGCTCTCAGGTCTGGCCCTGCTCAATGGTGATGAAGACGTTTTTGCACGTGCTGACAAGCTGTT
>DRLE01000104.1 GCA_011051475.1 Gammaproteobacteria bacterium | reverse complement strand
GCCAGGGTCGAGCAGCTGGTCGATCTTGTCAAGCAGGCTGAAGCCAATCTCGGCGCCGGCGAAAAGCCAGCGTTTTGGCAGCATCTGCCAGTGAGACTCAACCCCGGCACGCGAGCCACCATCGCCCCAGACACCACCCAGTCCGGTATCTCGATAGCGCAGCCGGCCACTGCCGTAGACGCGCAGCTTGTTGGGCTCACTGTACCAGCGGCTTTCGCGTTCTTCCTTGTGCGCTTCACGTTCCGCCAGGGGATCTTCTTCTGCCGTTATTTCACGGGCCTGGGCTTCTTCACGGACAGTGCTGGTTTCTTTTTCAGGTTCGGGGCTAATAGTCTCGGTACCGGCAATGGCAGCCGGTGATGCGAGTAAACACAGAAGCAGGCAATAAAGATTGCGTCTATGGCTGGCACCCGGGAAAGTCTTTAGCGGGAGATTGAAACAGAATAACGGATGCTGATTACACATTCAGGAAAAGGAAGTTCCGCCGGTGATTTTTGCCAGAGCCTGTTGGTTTAGAACAGACCCTATGTTACAGCCTTACCGCTTTTTACTGTATGCTTTTCTCGGAAAAATCCTGTGAAAATTGAATCTGTAAGGCGTTTGTATGGGGTATAGAATATGCGATACAGGATGATCTCTATAAATACAGGGTGCATGTGGTGAATAATTTTGCTGACGCTGAACAAATTATCCTTCTTGGCATTGCCATTGCAATAGGTCTTCTGATCGGTATCGAAAGAGGCTGGAAATTCCGTGAGGCAAAAGAAGGCGAGCGCATAGCCGGTCTGCGCACTCACGGCCTGATCGGTCTGCTCGGTGGCGTGTCAGGGCTGCTGGCACAGTACCTCGGGGTGGCTGCCTTTGGTGTTGTCTTTCTCGGCTTTACCGTTGCGGTGATAATCGCCTATACGGTGCAGTGGCGTACCAGTGGTGACATCAGCATTACCAGCCTGATTGCGATGTTGCTGACGTTTGTACTCGGTACTCTGGTAACACTGGGACACGTAGGGATATCCGCCTCTATCGCAGTCATTATGGCCATACTTCTAAGGTTCAAGGATGTTCTGCATGGCTGGTTAAGAAAACTGGGGCAGAAGGAACTGCATGCCGTACTGCAGCTTCTGCTTATTTCCGTTGTGCTTCTTCCCGTTCTCCCTGACCGTGGCTACGGGCCATGGCAGGCTCTGAACCCTTATGAAATATGGTGGATGGTTGTGCTTATTTCCGGCATTTCATTTGTCGGTTATTTCACCATGAAAATTGCCGGACCCGGCAAGGGCGTGATATTGACGGCGCTGGCCGCAGGCATGGCGTCCTCAACGGCGCTGACACTGCACTTTTCACATCTCTACCAGAAACAGCCTCAAATGAAAAACCTGCTGGCCGCAGGTATTCTTCTGGCATGTGGAACCATGTTTCCTCGGGTTGTTCTGGTTGCCAGTCTGGTTAATCCTGCTCTGTTCAATGTTCTGCTTGCTCCCATGCTGGTAATGACGGTGTTGACCCTGTTTTCAGCCGCAGTCATCTGGCGAAAAAAAGATGATCTGGCAGCCGGAGAAGTGTCGGATTTGATTAATCCCCTGGAGCTGAAACCCGCGCTGTTTTTCGGTCTGCTGCTGGTTGTTGTTATCCTGCTGGGCAAAGCGGCGGTGCATTACTTTGGCGAGAAAGGTATTCTGGTTCTTGCTTTCGTCTCCGGTATTGCCGATGTAGACCCGATAAACCTGACTTTGGCCAGAATGAGTATTTCCGAGCTGACGGTCGATATCGTCGTGCTCGCTATTGTTATTGCCTCTTCCAGCAACACGCTGGTCAAGGCCGGTCTTGCCGTGTTTGTCGGCGGTTTTGGTCTGGGCGTCAGGGTTTTCGTGCCGTTACTGATGACGGCGGGCAGCGGACTGTTAACCGCCTGGATGATGTGAGAAAAAACGCTTGTGATAAAGGAATGATAAAGCCGGCATTTGGCGGTTTTTTTTCTGTCTGAAAAGTCGATACTTTAAAGAGGTTGAATCATGAATGAAAAGCCTGCCTGGCATGTTGAAAGTATAACGACGGTTCTTGATTTGCTGGAAACCACGGAACAGGGACTGTCCGCGGAAGAGGCGGGTGCAAGGCTTGAGAAGTACGGGCCTAACCGTCTCCCGGAAGCTGAAACACGTGGCCCCCTGGTGCGCTTTTTCTGCCAGTTCCACAATGTGCTTATCTATGTTCTGATTGCTGCAAGTGCGATTACCGCCATGCTGGGCCACTGGGTCGATGCTGGCGTGATCCTGGGTGTTGTGCTGGTTAATGCAATCATCGGTTTTGTTCAGGAAGGCAAGGCCGAGAATGCCCTGAAGGCAATTCGACAGATGCTTTCGCCTGTCGCAATGGTGTTGCGTGATGGCAGGAAAATAACGCTTCCGGCTGAAGACCTGGTACCAGGCGATGTGGTTCTGCTGCAGTCAGGTGACAAGGTGCCTGCCGATCTTCGTCTGTTTCGTGTAAAGGGTCTTCAGATCCAGGAAGCGGTGCTGACAGGCGAGTCTATAGCCGTTGAGAAGAATACTGATCCGGTCGTCCGGGAAGCCGTCATTGGTGATCGCCGCTGCCTGGCTTTTTCCGGCACCCTGGTTACGCATGGTCAGGGCGCCGGTGTAGTGATTGCGACCGGCGCGCAAACCGAAATCGGGCATATAAGCACGCTGGTGACAGAGGTGGAATCGCTGACAACACCCCTGTTGCGCCAGATGGCGCAATTCGGGCGCTGGCTGACCATGGCTATTCTGGCCATTGCCGCCATTACCTTTGCCTTCGGCTATCTGGTGCGAGATTATGCTGCCGCTGAAATGTTTCTTGCCGCGGTAAGCCTGGCCGTGGCGGCCATCCCCGAGGGTCTGCCCGCTATTATGACAGTGACACTGGCCATCGGTGTCCAGCGTATGGCAAGGCGTAACGCTATTATTCGCAGGCTTCCGGCCGTTGAAACGCTGGGTGCGGTCACCGTTATCTGCTCGGACAAGACGGGTACCCTGACGCGAAATGAAATGACGGTGAGTGCCATTTCGACCACAGACAGTGTGTTCGAGCTCAGTGGCACCGGCTACGATCCTCATGGTGCTCTGTCTGAATCGGGCATGGATATAAACCCCGAGGATAAACCGGTATTGCTGCAAACCATCAGGGGAGCGGTGTTATGCAATGATGCATCCGTTGAGCGCGAGGACGGTGAGTGGCGCGTGAATGGCGATCCCATGGAGGGCGCCCTGCTGATAGCCGGGCTGAAGGCAGGTCTGGATATCGATACGCAAATCAGGCAATATCCGCGCACCGACCTCATACCATTCGAATCCGAGTACCGCTTTATGGCTACGCTGCATCACAGCCACGCGGGTGATGCCTTCATCTTTGTTAAAGGCGCACCGGAGCGTGTCCTGGAGATGTGTTCCCGGCAGAAAACAGCCACCGGTGAGGAGCCGCTGGACAGGGGCTACTGGCTGAAGCGGATCGAGGAAATGGCACAGAAGGGTCAGAGGGTGCTGGCGATTGCGATCAAGCCGGTTGATTATGAACAGACGGAGCTGAAGTTTTCAGATGTGGAAAACGATCTGCTGATGCTTGGCATGTTCGGATTTATCGATCCGCCTCGTGAGGAAGCCATCGACTCGGTCAATGCCTGTTTACAGGCAGGCATAAGAGTAAAAATGATTACCGGCGACCACGGCGCGACCGCCCGCGCCATTGCCCGCCAGATCAGGCTGGTCAATGCTGACGATGTCCTGAGCGGTCAGGAGCTCGATGCAATGAGCGAGGAAGAATTGCGAAAACGGGTGCAGCATGTTGATATCTATGCGCGCGTAAGCCCCGAGCACAAGCTGCTTCTGGTAAAGCTGATGCAGGAGCAGAAGCTTATCGTCGCCATGACAGGGGACGGCGTCAATGATGCGCCCGCCCTGAAGCGGGCCGATGTGGGTATAGCCATGGGACGCAATGGCACGGAAGCGGCCAAGGAGGCCGCCGAAATGGTGCTGGCCGATGATAACTTTGCCTCCATCGCCCATGCCGTGGAAGAGGGGCGCACGGTGTATGACAACCTGAAAAAAGCCATACTGTTCATTCTTCCCACCAATGGCGGTGAGGCGCTGATAATTCTGGCGGCGATTGTCCTGGGTTTTCACCATCTGCCGTTGACGCCGGTGCAGATACTCTGGGTCAATATGGTTACTGCGGTAACCCTGGCCCTGTCCCTCGCCTTTGAACCGCCCGAAAAAAATGTGATGCAGCGTGCGCCACGCGAGGCAAATGAGCCATTGCTGACCTCGTATCTTGTCTGGCGTATTGCCTTTGTCTCCCTTATTTTAATGGCTGGTACGTTTGGTCTTTTTTTATGGGAGATGGATCGCGGTATGAGCATCGAGCATGCACGCACGGTGGCGGTCAACACACTGGTCGTTTTCGAAATATTCTATCTGTTTAATTCCCGGTATATCAAAGACTCCATATTCAATATGGCAGGATTAACGGGTAACCGCTATGTCCTGATCGCGGCAGCCATCCTTTTGCTGTTCCAGATGGGCTTTACCTATTTTGAGCCAATGCAGATCCTGTTTGGCACCGCGGCGCTGGATATGGATATCTGGCTGCGTATCGTACTTGTTTCATCGACGGTACTTTTTCTGGTCGAGCTTGAAAAATATTTTGTACGGAGAAGGCAGCAGGCATGATAGAGGTCATTCTTCTGGCGGTGGCCTTAAGTATGGATGCTTTTGCCGTGTCAATCGGACTGGGCTCGAAACAGAAGGCAGGGTTGAGCGCTCTCGCCCTGAAAGCGGGGGTTTACTTCGGGCTGTTTCAGGCACTGATGCCTTTGATCGGCTATCTGGGTGGTAAAGGCTTGCTGGGCTGGGTTGAAGCCTATGCCCCGTGGATAGCTTTCGGCCTGTTGTGCCTGATTGGCGGGAAGATGATTTTTGAATCTTTTGGTGAAGGCGCAGAAGAGGAAATATCTGTTGTTACTCACAAGGTTTTTATTATGCTTGCCGTCGCCACAAGTATCGACGCCATGGCGGCAGGGTTCGCACTGACGCTGCTTGAAGTCAATGTATTAACTGCCTGTGTGATTATCGGTTTAACCACCTTTGTTTTCAGCTGGGTTGGCGTTTATATCGGCAACAGAAGCGGCACATGGCTGGAGAGTCGGGCGGAGCTGTTCGGTGGTATCGTTCTTGTCCTTATAGGGCTGAAAATATTAATGAAGTTATAGGGAGGTTACAGGGGACGGAGGGATTGTTTTTTTAACCAGTATTTGTGATTGCTCATTGTTTAATTTCTCCGCCCCTTTTAACGCGCAAATTAGTTACTATTCCTGTTTATTAACACGGTAATCAAACAGACGCTATCGTCGGTTTGAATGGCGCCTTTGGACTATCGGTGCAACGGGGGAGTTGCTTTGTTTCAAAGGCTTGCATTTTGTTAACCCGAGGCCAGGCCATTGCCAGGTTACTTATTGCCCCGGGTTCTACGTCTATCCAGACAGTGAGGCGATACAGTGCCGGCACACAATGAGGATATTGCGGCCATATTCGAGGAAATGGCCGATCTGCTGGAAATCGAGAACGCCAATCCGTTCCGGGTCAGGGCGTATCGTAACGCTGCGCGCACGGTACGTGGTATGGGGCGGGAACTTGCCGAGATGGTGGCCGACGGCGAAGACCTTACACAACTGCCCGGCATCGGCAAGGATCTGTCTGCCAAGATCGTGGAGATCGTCAGCACCGGGCATGCAAAGGCGCTAGACAGGCTGCATCGAGAGGTGCCGGCCGGCCTTGAGGACATGCTCAGGCTGCCCGGTCTTGGCCCCAGACGGGTCAGGACCCTTTACGACCGGCTTCATATAAAGAGTATCAAACAGCTTGCCGATGCCGCCCGGCGGGGCCGGTTGCGCGAACTCCCTGGCTTCGGGGAAAAGACGGAACAGAACATCCTTGAGGCCATTGCCGCGCAGCGCAGCAGCGAGAAGCGGTTCATGCACCGCGTCGCGCAACGCTATGCCGGGCCTCTGGTGGATTATCTCAGGGCTGTCGAGGGCGTGGATGAGGTGGTCGTCGCGGGCAGTTATCGACGAGGCAGGGAGACGGTGGGTGATCTCGATATTCTGGCCACGGCCGATGCGGGCGGCAGGGTGACCAGGCGTTTCACCGAGTACGAGGACGTGGTGGACGTGGTGTCCCGCGGCAGCACGCGCTCCACCGTCTATCTTCGCAACGGCCTGCAGGTGGACCTGCGCGTGGTGGACAGCCGATGCTTCGGCGCGGCGCTGCAGTATTTCACCGGCAGTAAGGCGCACAGTATCGCCATCCGTCGTCTGGGTCAGAAACGCGGATTGAAAATCAATGAGTATGGTGTGTTCAGGGGTGACAGGTCCATTGCAGGCCACACCGAAGCCTCGGTTTATGAAGCCCTTGATCTGCCCTGGATTCCGCCGGAGTTGCGCGAGAACCGCGGAGAGATCGAGGCCGCCCGCAGGCACCGCCTGCCGAAACTCATCGAAAGAAGCGACCTGCAGGGAGATCTGCACGTACACAGCAAGGCGACCGACGGCAGCGCCTCCGTTCGGGAAATGGCCCGTGCGGCAAAGGCGCGTGGTTTGAAATATATTGCCATCACCGACCATTCCCGGCACCTCACCGTCGCCCACGGGCTGGACGTGCGGCGCCTGGAACAGCAGATCGACGAAATCGATGAGCTCAACGACAGCCTGCGCGGGATTACCCTGTTGAAAGGCATCGAGGCGGATATCCTGGAGGACGGTCATCTGGATATGCCGGAGCAGGTGCTGGCGCGCCTCGACATGGTGATTGGCGCGGTGCACAGCAGGTTCAGACTCTCACGCCGCAAACAGACCGAGCGAATCCTGCGCGCCATGGAT